>NZ_JAMPLX010000001.1:0-186725 GCF_028477825.1 Providencia sp. PROV267
CGCTCTGCTTTGTTGATGTGAAGGGCTCTATTTTTTCTTTGTATCTTACAAAATCATCACAACACCGCCTACAGATACATTAATGGATTATCTTATGTGCGTTAATATCTGTTTTATCTGTACTGATGCCTAAAATAGTTAGGGTTTTTTCCGCTTTGTCTTATAGGTACTAATCGCACAATCTGTTAAATTGTGTAACCGATTTACGCACTATCTCAGTCTTTGCTTATTTTAACATCCAGCCAAGATTTCTGTAGCTTCCAACTTATAGATGGAAGTAAAAGCACCATATATTAACTATAAAAGGAAGAATCGGTCATGAATCAACATATTCGTTGGGCTTCATTGGCGGGTCTAAAAACAAAAAAACGTTATATTGTAGCAGCATTAGCCTCAGTTATTGCACTAACAGGTTGTGATAATTCAGACAACACAAATAGTAAAGAAAACAGCGTCGTAGCCGAAAAAAGTGCAACGACAGAAAAAGTGATTCAAACGGCACCGTTAGCGGCGGCAAAGGGAGCTACGCCGAAATTATCAGCAGCTGAAATGATGAAGCGCTATGCGGGTAAAGAGTTAACTATTCTTGATGCCTCTGAGTTGCAACTAGATGGGGCAAGCGCAATGGTTGTCACCTTCTCTGTGCCGCTATATGAGGAGCAAGATTTTAGTCAATATTTAAACTTAGTTGATGTGAAATCAGGAAAATTGGATGGTGCTTGGGAACTATCCGATAATAAAATGGAGTTACGTTTTCGTCACTTACCGCCATCAAGAGAGTTAAATCTCACAGTAAATACAGGGATTAAGGCGATAAATGGGCGTACGATAGAGCAACCATTTGAGAAAAAACTGCAAACAGCACAGATTATCCCAACTGTTGGTTTTGCAAGCAAAGGCTCCTTATTACCGAGCAAAGTAGCACAAGGATTGCCCGTTATTGCGCTGAATGTAGATAAAGTCGATGTGAATTTTTTCCGTATTGACGAAAAGCAATTACCACAATTTCTGTCAATGTGGCAATACCGTAGTAACTATGAATATTGGTATTCAGAAGAGTTTCTCAATAAAACCGAACTTGCTTATACAGGGCGCTTTGACCTCAATCCTGATAAAAACACTCGCCAAACCGTTTTACTACCTTTAAAAGACATTAAAGAGCTACAGCAAGACGGCGTCTACCTAGCTATCATGCAAAAAGCGGGTAGCTACAGTTATCAGTTCCCTGCAACAGTATTCACCCTGAGTGACATAGGGGTCTCACTGCATAGCTATCAAGATCAGGTTGATGTTTTTACGCAATCACTCGCAAAAGGTTCAGCCCTTAAAGGCGTTGAGCTGCGTATCCTTGATGAAAAAGGTCAATTGGTTAACCAAGCGACTACTGATAGCGAGGGGCATGCCAAATTAGATAAATTAGCGGGTGGAAAATTATTGCTAGCGACCCTTGATGGGCAAACGAGCATGATTGACCTTACTCAACCTGCTTTAGACCTCTCTGAATTTGATATTTCAGGCCCTACTGGATACGCAAAACAATTTTTTGTGTTTGGGCCACGTGACTTATATCGCCCAGGTGAACTGTTATTGGTTAATGGGTTATTACGCGACGGTGATGGAAATCCACTTAAAGCGCAACCTGTTAAAGTGGATGTTTTAAAAACGGATGGACAGGTTGTTAGAAGTTTTGTGTGGCAACCTGAGAAAGACCATGATGGTTTGTATCAATACCAGTATGAAATTCCTCAATCAGCGGAAACGGGGGGCTGGTCATTACGCTTTGATTTAGGTGACGGGTCACCACTACGTTACTATAAATTCAATGTTGAAGACTTTATGCCTGAACGCATGGCATTAGATGTCACTACAAAAGATAAACCTATTTTGAATAATCAGCCTGTTGAGTTTGATATTCAAGGCCGCTATTTATATGGTGCACCCGCCGCGGGTAATGAACTTCAAGGGCAAATATTTATTCGTCCTGATCGTGAAGCCGTAGCTAAATTACCTGGATTTGAATTTGGTTTTGCGAGCGAAGAAGGGTTGCAACGTAAGCTTGATGAATTCGATTTAACGCTAGATGATACGGGTGAAACCGCCATTAGTGTGCCACAAAGTAATTGGGAATCTTTACGCTCCCCAATAAAAGTTATTGCGCAAGTTAGTCTATTGGAGGCGGGCGGGCGTCCGGTGACCCGTCGTGCTGAGCAAGCCGTATGGCCAGCAAGGGAGATGGTGGGTATTCGCCCATTATTCAATAAAAAGGAAATTTATGATTATCGAACTGACCGCTATGCCCAACGCTATAATGTTGATGAAAATTCTTTAGCGGAGTTTGAGCTTGTCTTTGCTGATGCTGCCGGAAATAAATTAGAGGCCAACAATTTAACTGTACGCCTAATTTATGAGCGTCGTGATTATTATTGGAATTGGTCTGAAAGTGGTGGTTGGACATCAAACTATGATCAAAAAGATTTAGTGATGGCCAATGAAAACATCAAGATTAGTCAAGGTCAGACAACAAAAGTCTCATTTCCTGTTGATTGGGGTGCCTTCCGTCTTGAGGTTATCAATGAAAATAACCAATTAGTCACCAGTCTACCGTTTTGGGCCGGTTATTCATGGCAAGACAATACGGGCGGTAATGGGGCTGTGCGCCCTGATCAAGTTAAGCTGAGTTTAAATAAACCGGCTTATTTACCGGGTGAAAAAGCAAAAGTTCGTGTGGAATCACCAAAAGCGGGTAAAGGTTATATTTTACTTGAATCAAGTAATGGTCCACTGTGGTGGCAAGAAATTGATGTTCCTGAAAAAGGAATGGAAATTGAGGTACCAGTGAATAAAGAGTGGGCTCGTCATGACCTATACATTACTGCGGTCGTTGTTCGTCCAGGAGATGACTCGAAAGAGGCAACGGTTAAGCGAGCGATTGGGGTACTTCATCTTCCGTTAGCGGATGAAAATCGCAAGATTGGATTAGCGCTCTCAGCACCAACCCAAATGCGTCCAAACCAAGACCTTATCGTTAAAGTGAAAGCGACGGCACAAGATGGCAAGCCATTACCTGAAAAAGTCAATGTATTGCTATCTGCTGTGGATACTGGCGTGTTGAACATTACTGATTTTAAAACGCCCGATCCGTATGACGCCTTCTTTGGTCGTAAACGTTACAGTGTCGATCAGTACGATGTGTACGGTCACCTCATTGAAGGCCAAGGTAAGTTAGCAAATTTACGTTTTGGTGGTGATGGTGAAGATACTTCATTAGATCGTGGTGGAATGAAGCCACTTACAGAAGTGCAAATCATTGCGGAACAGGCGGCACCTGTCACATTAGATAAAAATGGTGAAGGTGAAATTAGCTTACCGATCCCTGATTTTAATGGTGAGTTGCGCGTAATGGCTCAAGCATGGAATGAGAAGGATTTTGGTCATGCTGATAGTAAAGTCGTGGTAGCGGCGCCGCTTATCACTCAAATGTCGATGCCACGTTTTATGGCTGGTGGTGATAAATCTTACTTCGCATTAGATCTCACTAACACGACGGACAATACACAAAATGTGACAGTGACTTTTAAAGCCTCTGGAATGGTGAAATTAGATGGAGTTGCCACGAAAGAGCTAGCCTTAGTGAAAGGTAAACGTACAACGGTAACGTTGCCAGTTCGCGCGGATTATGGTTATGGTCAGGGTGAGGTTTCAATGACAATCAATGGTATTGATTTGCCAGATGAATCATTGAAAGCGTATAGCAATAGTTGGAAAGTCGGGGTTCGCCCTGCACAGCCTGCGGAAACGGTCTCTTATGCTGTTGCTATTGAGCCGGGTGAGCAATGGTCATTACCAACCGAGAATTTACAAGGTCTCTCCCCTAATACGCTCGAAGGTCAAGTTTTACTAACTAGCCGTCCACCATTGCAGATTGCCCGCTATATTCGTGAGTTATTTGCTTATCCATATGGCTGTCTTGAGCAGACAATCAGTGGCTTGTATCCATCGTTATACTCTTCACAAGCAGAGCTGAATAAGTTAGGTATAAAATCGCAGACAGATGATGACCGTCGCAAAGCCATTGAATTGGGGATCCCTCATTTATTAAGCATGCAACGTCCTGATGGTGGTTTCTCGTTATGGGATCGTAACGGTAGAGAAGAGTACTGGTTAACGGCATATGCTGCGGATTTCCTTAACCGAGCAAATCAGCGTGGTTATGCGGTGCCGAAAGAGGCATTAACCAATGCTAATAGTCGTTTATTGAGCTATTTACAAGATGGTAATCAAATTAATTACCCCTATGTAGATGATCAATCAGCCGCACGTTTTGCAGCCCAAGCCTATGCGGGCTTAGTACTTGCAACACAGCAAAAGGCGCCTCTCGGAGCACTACGACAACTCTACTCAAGAAGTCAGGAAGCCAATAGTGGGTTGCCACTAGTACAGTTGGGTATCGCTTTAAATTTGATGGGCGATAAAACACGGGGTGATAATGTAATTGCTGATGGGTTGAAAAAGCAGCGAGCTCGTTACAGCTACAGTGGGGATTATGGCTCAATCATTCGTGATGATGCGATGATCGTTGCGTTACTGAATGAATACCAATTGATGACAAAAGCACGTGATCAAAAACTGCAAATGCTTTCAAACAACTTGGTATCTCAACAGTACTTCTCAACTCAAGAGAGCAATGCGCTGTACTTGGCGGGACGTTATTATGTGAATAATACAGAAACCCCATGGAAAGCGGTCATTAATGGTCAACAACCACCGATGACCTCAGATAAGCCTATCAATGAGTTTTTAACTAAAGAGCAGCTAAAAACAGGTTATAGCATCGAAAATACAGGAACGAACACGTTGTATGGCCAATTGAACGTAGTGGGTTATCCATTGTATACGCCAACACCAAGTTCGAATGTGTTGAATGTGAAACGAACCTATTTAGATCTGCAAGGTCGTCCAATTTCACTCGATCGTTTAAGAACAGGTGAAATGGTTGTGGTGAAATTAGAAGTTAATGCTTCACAAAGAGTACCTGATGCTTTAGTGGTTGATTTATTGCCTGCTGGCTTAGAGCTTGAAAACCAGAACTTAGCAAATAGTAGTGCTAATCTGAGTGAAACTGCGCCAAACTTGCAGGAAGTGATTGATGATATGCAACAATCACAAGTCAACCATATGGAATATCGGGATGATCGCTTTGTGGCAGCCGTTGAGGTTGAGCAATATAGACCGACAACATTAGTCTATTTGGCGCGTGCCGTGACACCGGGGGTATATTCTATCCCGGCTCCACAAGTGGAATCGATGTATGTTCCTGAATGGCGTGCGGTAGGTAAAGCTAACGGCCAATTAGAAGTCGTTCGTTAATCTTTAATCAGCCCTTATACTGGATGCGTGATGATTTCGGTATAAGGGCTATTTGTTTGCGGTATATCCATCTATGAAAAAAAGATTACGACGCGCTGGGTTGGTTTTGCTCTGCTTGGTGATTTTTTTGCCTCTTTTATTTTTGCTGGCAGATAAGATTTGGCCATTGCCGATAAAACAAGTTGAGATGGCGCGCACGGTCGTTGCCCAGGATGGTACACCACTTTGGCGTTTTGCGGATAAAGAAGGAATATGGCGTTACCCCGTAAAACTGGATCAAGTTTCCCCTGAGTTTATCGAAGCATTATTGACCTACGAAGATCGTCATTTTTATCAACATCCCGGTGTTAACCCATTTTCATTACTGAGAGCATTGTGGCAAGACGTCAGTTCAGGGCGCATTGTCTCTGGTGGAAGTACGATCTCAATGCAAGTTGCTCGGTTAGTCGATCCCCATGACCGCACCATAACAGGGAAATTGAAACAGTTATGGCGTACTGCACAACTTGAATATCACTATTCAAAAGATGAAATACTGGAAATGTATCTTAACCGAGCTCCCTATGGAGGTACGATTGAAGGTATCGGTGCGGCCAGTTGGGTCTATTTAAACAAAGCACCTGATAAATTAACCTCGGGTGAAGCGGCATTGTTTGCGGTGTTGCCACAAGCACCTAGTCGACTAAGGCCAGACCGTTACCCCGAAAGAGCGCAAGCTGCACGCGATAAAGTGCTCGATAGACTCGCGGAATATCAGGTGTGGCCAGCAGATAAAATTGAAGATATTAAACAAGAACAGATTTGGTTAGCGCCACGCAAAAATCCGAATTCTGCGCCTTTGTTGGCGCGCCGAGTTGTCAAAGATGCACAAGAAACGGTCATTGAAACCACCATTGATGCAGGGTTGCAGCGCCAATTGGAAGAGATGGCAATTAACTGGAAAAACCAGCTTCCTAAGCAGACATCGCTAGGGATATTGGTAGTAGATCATACTGATATGAGTGTGAAAGCTTATATTGGGTCAATCGATTTTCAAGATAATGGCCGTTTTGGTCATGTCGATATGATCACGGCTTGGCGCTCACCGGGGTCAACATTGAAACCCTTTTTATATGCTTTAGCGATGGATGATGGCTTGATCCACGCTGAATCTTTACTGCAAGATGTGCCTCGACGCTTCGATGATTATCGACCGGGGAACTTTGATAGCGGTTTTAATGGGCCTGTGAGTGTGAGTGACGCATTAGTCCGTTCACTGAATTTACCCGTAGTACAAGTGCTTGACGTTTACGGAAGTAAGCGTTTTACGGCGAAATTACGTAATGTGGGAACAGAATTACGTTTTCCTTTAGCTAGCGAACCTAATTTGTCGTTAATTTTAGGAGGCACTGCCGCTCGTATGGATGAGCTAGTTGCGGCTTATAGTGCTTTTGCTCGCCAAGGGAAAGTGTCGCCATTGCGCTATCGTCCAACAGACACAATACGTGATCGCCAATTAATGTCAGCGGGTGCGGCATGGATTATTCGGCGTATTATGGGTGGTGAAGCGCGCCCTGTTCCTGATAGTAGTTTGACCGCGCAAGTTAATTTAGCGTGGAAAACAGGTACTAGCTATGGTTATCGAGATGCTTGGGCTATCGGGGTAAATCCACGCTACACAATAGGAGTGTGGGTGGGGCGGCCCGATGGTACTCCTGTTGCCGGGCAATTAGGTTATGCGACCGCGATCCCCATTATGAATCAAGTGAATAATTTATTGTTAGGGCGTTTGTATCAATCGAATCAATTGATGCCAAAAGACACCAAGCCATCAACGGTCAGTCAAGCGATGATCTGTTGGCCTAGCGGCACTGTATTACCAGAAGGGGATAGTAATTGTCGGCAACGCCGTTTAAGTTGGATTTTAGATAATACGATCCCGCCAACATTAATGGCGAAAGATCAAGAATCATTATTGGGGTTACGTCAGAAAATATGGGTAAATGAACAAGGGTTGCAGGTTGCTCCTGATTGCTCTAATGCAGTGGAAAAAGAGGTTTATTTGTGGCCGATTACCTTAGAGTCTTGGTTACCACAGAGTGAAAAACGGATAAATCGTTTACCGCCAATCGACTCGTCCTGTCCTCCATTGCGTACGGAAACACCACCTTTGTTTATTTCGGGCATCCGTGATGGGGAAATTCTGCAACGGCTACCAGGAAAAACGAGTTTGGATGTGCGTCTAATGACACAAGGTGGGCAAGGGCAGCAATGGTGGTTTTTAAATGGTGAACAGATCCAAGAGACTGAGCACAATGGTAGCGTTTTACTGACCTTCGATAAGGCAGGAAACTATCAAATTTCGGTATTAGATCTTGGTGGGCAAGTCACGTCAGTTAATTTTAAAGTCAAGTAACAAATAAAAAGTGTGACTGAGTCAAAAAAATAGTGTTTTTTGCTATAAAAAGTTTAACAAAATGTTGATGTGACTGTAGGAAATTGTAATCGTAGCCCCTATAATCAACGCCTTAATTTCTGCTGCTCGTCATCAGAAGATAAACAATATAAAAAACTACAACTGACATCTACTTTGTGTTTTGATTAACATGAAAGTTAAGAATACAAAAGTAAAAGTCACGATATCGCTAAGAGGTTATTTATGACGGTTCAACGTACATTTTCTATTATTAAACCAAACGCAGTGAAGAAAAATGCTATTGGTGCAATCTATAATCGTTTTGAAAGCGCTGGTTTTTCAATCGTTGCCGCCAAAATGTTGCATTTGACTCGTGAGCAAGCAGAAGGTTTCTACGCAGAGCACAAAGGCCGCCCTTTCTTTGAAGGTCTGGTTGAATTCATGACTTCTGGTCCAATTATGCTGCAAGTACTAGAAGGCGAGAACGCAGTTCAACGTCACCGTGACCTAATGGGTGCAACTAATCCAGATAATGCACTGGCAGGTACTCTACGTGCTGACTATGCAGACAGCTTCACTGAGAATGCGGTTCACGGTTCAGATTCTGTTGAATCAGCAAACCGCGAAATCGCGTATTTCTTCACTGAAGACGAAATCTGCCCACGCTAATTGGTAAACTAGTGTAATGCATTAGCATTATTTTTATAAAGTTTGTACAATGCGACGCCCTGTTAATATAATTGTTAACAGGGCGATTTTATTATGAACGTTGTGCTACCAAAGTAGCACTCGCCGAAAGTGTAACAACGAGGCAACTTAACATGTCCGATATGACAACCAGTGCACAATGTGCAACTTCCTCCGCTATTTCTGTCACACCAGAAAACAACACACAAAAAATTAACCTGCTGGATTTGAATCGCAAGCAGATGCGTGAATTTTTTGCGCAAATGGGTGAAAAACCATTCCGTGCCGATCAAGTCATGAAATGGATTTATCACTACTGTTATGACGATTTCGATCAAATGACAGATATTAATAAAGCGTTAAGAGCAAAACTAAAGGAAGTCGCTGAAATTCGTGCTCCTGAAGTTGCTGAAGAACAACGCTCAGCAGATGGCACCATTAAATGGGCGATAACGGTAGGTGACCAGCAAGTCGAAACGGTTTATATTCCAGAAGATGATCGTGCAACCTTGTGCGTCTCCTCACAGGTAGGTTGCGCGTTGGAATGTAAATTTTGTTCTACCGCTCAACAAGGATTTAACCGTAACTTACGGGTTTCTGAAATTATCGGGCAGGTTTGGCGCGCAGCAAAAATTATTGGTTCATTAAAATCCAGTGGTCGTCGTCCTATTACCAACGTGGTTATGATGGGAATGGGGGAGCCATTACTGAACTTGAATAATGTGGTTCCCGCGATGGAAATCATGATGGATGACTTTGGTTTTGGTTTATCTAAACGCCGAGTCACACTGTCAACTTCCGGTGTTGTTCCTGCGCTGGATAAATTAGGGGATATGATTGATGTCGCTTTGGCGATTTCATTACATGCACCGACTGATGATATCCGTGATGATATTGTACCTATCAATAAAAAATACAATATAGAAACATTCCTGAGCAGTGTAAGACGTTATTTATCCAAATCCAATGCGAATGGTGGTCGTGTCACGGTAGAGTATGTCATGCTTGACCACATTAATGACAGTATTGAACAGGCTCACCAATTAGCGGAATGTTTAAAAGATACGCCAAGTAAAATTAATTTGATACCTTGGAACCCGTTCCCTGGGGCGCCGTATGGTCGTAGTTCGAATAGTCGTATTGATCGTTTTTCAAAAGTATTAATGGAATATGGCTTTACAACGATTGTGCGTAAAACACGTGGTGATGATATTGATGCCGCCTGTGGTCAGTTGGCGGGAGAAGTGATTGACCGAACAAAACGGACCTTGAAAAAACGTATGGCTGGGGAACCTATTAAGGTGAAAGCAGTCTGAAGTTATAGATAAAGTCTAAATATTTGGTCTAATTATCATTTGGGTCATTTATGGATAGGCAAAATGGCCCTCATCACCTACAATGTTTTGTAGGTGATGATATTAATATAATTATCACATTAGGATTATTACGAGTAAAGCTAAGGAAAAATAGCTTTATATTTCATTCACTCGGAAACAGTGTTGCCAGCAAATGACTATCGATAACAATACCGAACAAACCCCAATCACTGTAGGAAAATTATTGTCTCAAGCGCGTGAACGTATGGGATTAACACAAGAGTCAGTCGCGGAGCGTCTGTGTCTTAAAGTTAGTACGGTAAGGGAAATCGATGAGGATGTGAAACCTGCTGGCGTTGAACCTACGTTTTTACGCGGTTATATGCGCTTATATGCGCGTATGGTTAATGTGCCTGAAAGTGAATTGAATGCGTTACTTAAAAATGATGAGCCGATTGCGGCATCAACAGTCTCATCAATGCAGAGTTACTCTTTAGGTAAAAAGCGTAAGAAGCGTGAAGGTTGGTTAATGAAACTAACCTGGCTAATTGTCATTGTTTTAATTGCTATGGTTGGTATTTGGTGGTGGCAAGATCATCAAAAACAACAAAATGAATTTGTTACGATGGCAAATCAAAATGATTTGCTTATATCTCAGCAAAATGAAAGTGGAAATCCAGTTGAGCTTTCCAATGGGTCAACAGAGACGCCCACAAATACATCTGAGACAGGTGAAGGTACCCTTGTCGACTTAAACGCCGCTCAAGCGACAGAGAATCAGCCAATTGAATCTTTGCCAGTAAAAACCGTTCCGTTACCGAATTCACCTAATACAACCGTGAGCGTTGATCGCACTCAATCAACGGAAGAGCCTGTAGCTACTCCTGTCGTTCAAGATGCGCTCACCATGAGCTTTAAAGGTTCATGTTGGCTGGAAGTTCGCGATGCGAATAATAAAGTCTTGTATAGTGGTATTAAGAACAGCGGCGACACCTTGGATTTACAAGGTAAATTGCCTTACCGCTTGAATATTGGTGCGCCCGCAAACGTTGATATCAAATTCAATGGTAATGTGGTTGACTTAAGCCGTTTTATTAAAGCGAATCGTTCTGCTAAATTAAAAATACCTGAAGCATAAAGTCACAAATTAAGAAGACGCAAACTGTATCCTAAAACTAGAATTGTGATAGTTTGCAGTTTGCGTTTTTGTGTATAGTGGTCATCGAAGCAATGATTATCAACTACACAACAGTGTTTAAGAGCACATGGATGTCCAGAGAGTAAAATTAAAATGCATAATGAATCACCGATAAAAAGACGTAAATCCACCCGAATTTATGTAGGTAACGTGCCTATTGGCGATGGTGCTCCCATTGCTGTCCAATCTATGACGAATACGCGCACGACGGATGTTGAAGCCACTGTGCGGCAAATCCAATCACTTGAGCGTGTAGGTGTTGATATCGTCCGCGTGTCTGTTCCTACGATGGATGCAGCAGAAGCCTTTAAATTAATTAAGCAGCGCGTGAATGTGCCATTGGTTGCGGATATTCACTTTGACTACCGTATCGCGATGAAAGTGGCTGAATATGGTGTTGACTGCCTACGAATTAACCCAGGTAATATCGGCAGTGAAGAGCGTATTCGCCAAGTCGTTGATAGTGCTCGTCATCACAACATTCCTATCCGTATAGGGGTCAATGGCGGGTCACTGGAAAAAGATATCCAAGAAAAATACGGTGAGCCAACACCTGAAGCATTGGTTGAATCAGCAATGCGACATGTTGATATCTTGGACAGGCTGAATTTCGATCAGTTCAAGGTCAGTGTTAAAGCGTCGGATGTCTTTCTTGCCGTCGGCTCTTATCGTTTATTGGCGCAAAAAATTGATCAACCACTTCACCTCGGTATTACAGAAGCGGGTGGGGCTCGTTCTGGTTCAGTGAAATCAGCAATTGGTCTTGGTATGTTGTTGGCTGAAGGTATCGGCGATACGTTACGTATCTCACTCGCGGCGGATCCTGTTGAGGAAGTGAAAGTCGGTTTTGATATTCTAAAATCGTTACGGATCCGCTCACGTGGCATCAACTTTATTGCTTGCCCAACCTGTTCACGCCAAGAATTTGATGTGATTGGTACGGTAAATGCTTTGGAGCAGCGCCTCGAAGACATTATCACGCCGATGGATGTCTCTATTATTGGTTGTGTAGTGAATGGCCCGGGTGAAGCCGAGGTTTCTACTTTAGGTGTGGCTGGCGCGAAAACCAAAAGTGGTTTCTATGAAGATGGCGTTCGCCAAAAAGAGCGTTTTGATAATGACAATATTATTGATCAGCTTGAGGCGAAAATTCGCGCAAAAGCAGCAATGCTTGATGAAAATAACCGTATAAAGATAAACCAAGTCGAAAAATAATTGTCAAACAACTGGCTCATTGAGGGCCAGTTTTTGTTTTTATGACTTTTTGACGGGGGTTCAGCGCATAGCTTGATGTAAAAATTAAACGGACAAACCCAAAAAGAGCAGAATATTCCCGATTGAAGCGGAATATTGTGGTTTGTCGATTGAACCCAATGACATTTCGCTTTTATAATCGAGTCTATTCGATTCCGAAAAAATAGAGACATAACGTGGCAAAAAATATCCAGGCCGTTCGTGGCATGAATGACTATCTGCCGGCAGACACTCGAGTCTGGCAGAAAATTGAAGCAGTACTTAAAAATATTTTGCAGGGTTACAGCTTTAGTGAAATCCGTACCCCGATTGTAGAGCACACCCCGCTATTTAGCAGAGCGATTGGTGAAGTGACCGATGTTGTCGAAAAAGAGATGTATACCTTTATCGACCGTCACGACACAGATAAAGCAGAGGTAAGTCTCACTTTACGCCCTGAAAATACTGCCGGTTGCGTCCGTGCAGGTATTGAGCATGGTTTGCTGTACAATCAGGAACAGCGCTTATGGTATCTAGGGCCCATGTTTCGTCATGAACGCCCACAAAAAGGCCGCTATCGTCAATTTCACCAACTTGGCGCCGAAGTTTTCGGTCTTGCGGGGCCAGACATTGATGCTGAACTGATAATGATGACAGCACGCTGGTGGCGCGCATTAGGTATCAGCGAACATGTGACGTTAGAGTTAAACTCAATCGGCTCTTTAGACGCTCGTGCAAATTATCGTGAAGCATTAGTGGCCTTCCTTGAGCAGCATAAAGAAAAACTCGATGAAGATTGCAAACGCCGTATGTACACGAATCCATTGCGTGTGCTTGATTCAAAAAATCAAGATGTACAGGCGTTATTAAATGATGCTCCTGAGTTGTTTGATTATTTAGATGATGAATCTCGTGAGCATTTTGATGGTTTATGCAAATTGTTAGATGCAGCGGGTATTCAGTATCGTGTTAATCAACGTTTAGTACGTGGTCTGGATTATTACAACCGCACCGTTTTTGAATGGGTGACAACAGCGCTAGGCTCGCAAGGTACAGTATGTGCTGGTGGACGTTATGATGGTTTAGTCGGTCAATTGGGCGGTAAACCAACCCCAGCAGTCGGTTTTGCTATGGGCATGGAACGTATGGTTCTATTAGTTGAAAGCCTAAATCCTGGCTTTATTGCTGATGAATCTGTCACGGATGTTTATTTAGCCTCATTTGGTGAAAATAGCCAAAAATCGGCGCTGTTATTAGCAGAGCAAGTACGTGATGCTCTACCAAACTTACGTGTGATGACCAACCATGGCGGCGGTAACTTTAAAAAGCAATTAGCGCGTGCAGATAAACAGGGCGCTAAAGTTGCGTTGATTTTAGGCGAAGAGGAAATCGCTAATCACCAAGTCGGGGTAAAAGATCTACGAACAGGTGAGCAAGAAACAGTATCGCAGCAGCAATTGGCACAGCGTTTAGCTGAACTGTTAGGTTAAGGAGAGGCACGTGGAAGTTTATACAAACGAAAATGAACAAGTTGATGCGATTAAACGCTTTTTTGCTAATAATGGCGTGGCATTGGTGGTCGGGCTTGTTTTAGGGGTTGGGGCTGTTTGGGGATGGAATTACTGGCAGTCACATAAAACAAATATGCTGCAAGAAAGCGCTCAACAGTTTGCAAAAGCGAGCGAAGAACTGCATTCAGGCTCTACTCAAGGTATTGAAGCTGCGCAAAAATTCGCTGCGGATACAACAGATGTATACAGCGCGATGATCGGACTAGAGTTGGCTCAAGTGGCTGTCGATAAAGGCGATTTAGCGTTGGCTGAAAAATCATTGTCTGCTGCTTTAACTAAAGCAAAAACCGATGATATGCTTGATTTAATTAATTTCCGCTTAGCAAGAGTGCAGCTTGCACAAGGGAATGCTGATGCAGCATTAGCTTCTGTTGGTAACATCAAAGGAAAGGCATGGCAGGCTGCTGCACAAGATGTTCGTGGAGATGCATTACTTCATAAAGGCGACAATGCAGGCGCAAAAGCTGCATATACTCAAGGGCTAGATAGTGAAGGCTCACAGACGCTTAAAGAACTTCTTACCCTTAAACTGAACAACGTATCTGTACTCTAAATTATTAGGGTCGTATCCAATCGGTAGGCCAATCCCCCCTTAGAGCGATAGACATACGCGATAGGGGGAAATCAATGGATATCAACAGGATACGGCTTGAAATTGGATGAGTATAATTTATAAGAAGAAAGGAAACGATTATTATGCAGTTGCGGAAAACACTTTTGATTGGCTTAGTCGCTTCAGCTTTACTTGCCGGTTGTTCCAGCGAAACTGATTCTATCGTTATGGCACCACTTCCTCAGGTTGAAAACCAATTTACTCCAACGATCGTTTGGGATAAATCAGTCGGTAATGGTGTAGAGCAGTTTTATTCTGATCTATCGCCAGTATGGGATGGTAGTGCTGTTTATGCTGCCGATCGTAAAGGAATAGTGAAAGCATTAGAACTGGAGAGCGGTAAAGAAATTTGGTCAGTAGACCTTTCTAAGCGCACAGGTTTTCTTTCTGCTAACTTATCCGCACTGCTTTCGGGTGGGTTAACGGTTTCGGGTAACCATATTTATATTGGTACTGAACGCGGAACAGTCATTGCATTGAATAAAGAAGATGGCTCGGTGGTATGGGATGTCGAAGTAGCGGGTGAAGCCCTCTCTCGCCCAGTAGCCAATGATGGCTTAGTTATTGTTCATACTAGTAATGGCATGTTGCAAGCACTTGATGAGAACAGTGGTGAAATCAAGTGGACAGTGAATATGGATACACCATCATTGTCTTTACGTGGTGAATCAGCGCCAAGTATTGCCTATGGTGCCGCTATTGTTGGTGGTGATAATGGCCGCGTTAGTGCTGTACTTTTATCCCAAGGTCAACTTATTTGGCAACAACGTATCTCTCAAGTGACTAGCTCTACAGAAATTGGTCGCTTAGATGATGTTGATATGACGCCAATTATTGATGATGGTACTATCTATGCAATTGCGTATAACGGTACACTCGCAGCACTTGATATGCGTTCAGGACAAATAAAATGGAAACGCGATCTCGGCTCTGTCAATAACATGGTGCTTTCAGGTGAAAACCTTTATCTGGTCGACCAAAATGATCGTGTATTGTCTGTGCGTAAGAGCGATGGCGTAACACTGTGGACACAAGAAGATCTGCTTAATCGTGGGTTAAGTGCACCAGAAATGTACAATGGCTACCTTGTGGTTGGTGATAAAGAAGGCTACCTCCATTGGTTAGACATGAGCACTGGTGGTTTTGTAGCACAAAACAAAATTAACAGTTCAGGTCTGCATAGCCGCCCAGTTGTTGCCAGTGATAAGCTAATGGTTCAGGCAAGAAACGGAACAGTTTATCTGTTAACTCGTTAATTTTCTGACAAGCTGTCAATTTCTCGCTAAAATCAACGGTTCCTAGTGGTAGGAACCGTTTCGTTTTTTGTTTTCTGGTTGGGTTTTGTTTAAGAACCGGGATTCTTTTAGTTAATTAGAGTAGTGAGGCATCAAATAATGATACCCGTCGTAGCGCTGGTTGGGCGTCCAAACGTAGGAAAATCCACGTTATTTAATCGATTAACCCGTACCCGTGATGCACTGGTAGCGGATTTTCCTGGTCTGACTCGTGATCGCAAATATGGTCGTGCCGAAGTGGAAGGGCATGAGTTCATTATTATTGACACGGGTGGTATCGATGGTACTGAGGAAGGCGTCGAAACCCACATGGCAGCACAATCCTTACAAGCGATTGAAGAAGCTGATGTGGTTCTATTTATGGTCGATGCACGTGCAGGGTTAATGCCTGCTGATGAAGGTATCGCAAAACACCTGCGTAGCCGTAAGAAAAAAACATATCTGGTCGCCAATAAGACGGATGGTATTGATGCTGACAGTGTAATTGGAGACTTTTATTCACTTGGCTTAGGTGAAATCCACCCTATTGCAGCGTCACATGGTCGCGGCGTGACCCAGCTAATCGAAAAATCGCTAAAACCTTTCATTGAAATAGAAGAAGAAGTCGAGCTAACCGAGGAAGAAGAAAACGCGGCGTATTGGGCTGCGCAAGAGGCTGAAGCTGAGTTTGATGAAGAAGACGAAGAGTTTGATCCAACAACGTTACCAATTAAATTAGCGATCGTTGGGCGCCCAAATGTGGGTAAATCAACATTGACTAACCGTATCCTTGGAGAAGAGCGTGTTGTGGTGTTTGATATGCCAGGCACAACTCGTGACAGTATCTATATTCCAATGGAGCGTGACGGGCGTGAATACGTTTTAATTGATACAGCGGGTGTCCGTAAACGCGGTAAGATCACCGAGACGGTCGAAAAATTTTCGGTAATCAAAACGCTGCAAGCGATTGAAGATGCGAATGTGGTGTTGTTGGTCATTGATGCGCGGGAAGGTATTTCCGATCAAGACCTGTCACTACTTGGTTTTATTCTTAATGCTGGTCGTTCATTAGTGATTGCGGTTAATAAATGGGATGGAATGAAGCCTGAAGATCGTGAACATGTGAAAGACATGTTAGAGCTACGTCTCGGCTTTGTGGATTTTGCCCGTATTCACTTTATTTCAGCGCTGCATGGTAGTGGTGTAGGTAACCTGTTTGAATCCGTTGAAGAGGCCTATGAGTCTGCGACACGCCGTGTTGGTACTGCATTGTTAACACGTATTATGAAGATGGCGGAAGAGGAGCATCAACCTCCACTTATCCGTGGTCGTCGTGTGAAAATGAAATATGCGCATGCGGGTGGTCATAATCCGCCAATTGTTGTTATTCATGGTAATCAAGTTTCTGATTTGCCTGATAGCTATAAACGTTACCTGATGAATTATTTTCGCCGTTCATTGCAAGTGATGGGTACACCAATTCGTATTCAATTCAAAGAAGGTGAAAACCCTTATGCGAATAAGAAAAATCAGCTAACAGCAACTCAATTGCGTAAACGTAAGCGTTTAATGCAACATTTGAAAAAACGCTAAGCGAAGAAGTCGCACGTCAACGTGAAGCTTCTGAAAAAGCCGTAACAAATTATTCTGTTACGGCTTTTTAATAACTATCCGTTATTATTTAAAGTGAGCTAGGTTCAACCGTTTGGCTCCCTATCTATGCAGATTACAGAGGGTAACCATGCAAATTAAATCTTCGACACGTCTTAATAAGTACATTAGCGAGAGTGGAATTTGTTCAAGGCGTGATGCGGATCGTTATATTGAGCAAGGAAATGTCTTTATTAATGGCAAACGTGCGGCTATCGGCGATCAAGTTTTTAGTGGTGACGTTGTCAAAGTAAATGGACAACTTATTGAACCTAGGAATGAAGAAGACTTAGTGTTAATTGCGCTGAATAAGCCAGTTGGTATTGTGAGTACGACGGAAAGTGGGGAAAGAGATAATATCGTTGATTATGTTAATCACAGTAAACGTGTTTTCCCTATTGGTCGCTTAGATAAAGATTCTCAAGGGCTAATTTTTCTCACAAACCATGGCGATTTAGTGAATAAGATCTTGCGTGCGGGTAATGAGCATGAAAAAGAGTATTTAGTCACGGTTAACAAGCCTATTACTGATGATTTTATTCGTGGTATGGGAGCTGGCGTACCTATCCTAGGCACGGTAACTAAAAAGTGTAAAGTAAAGAAAGAAGCTCCTTTTGTATTTCGGATCACGTTAGTTCAAGGGTTAAATCGTCAGATTCGTCGCATGTGCGAATATTTTGGTTTTGAGGTCACTAAGTTAGAACGCGTGCGTATTATGAACGTGAATCTTTCTGGGATCCCATTAGGTGAATGGCGTGACTTAACAGATGATGAGCTAATTAAGCTATTTGAGATGATTGAAAAATCAGAATCAGAGGCTAAGCCGAAAAAGTCTGTTAAACCGAAAACATCAACGGCAGGGAAAACGGGTAGCAAGCCAAATGCAGGCAGCAAGCCTAAAGGAATGGCTGATACTGCGTCTCGTAAACGTTTCACTCAACCAGGCCGTAAAAAGAAAAGACGCTAACCTTATGTTTTAAAATGTCAGCCGTATTTTATGGCTGACAAGCTCTGTCTGTTAGTGACAGGGCATTTTATTTGCAAACTTAAACGTAGATACCGACATTTTCCCAGCTTTTGCGAGTAAGATTAACGACATGATGGTCAAATTTTTCTGTCGCTATTCTAATGGTTGCTTTGGCGAAATCGTCAAATGTTGCTCGCGTGCTAAGTGTCTTATCAAACATAGTGCGGATCCAAATCTGTCCCGCTACCTCCCATGAGTAACCACCTAACGTTGTCGCCAGCAGGTAAAATGCTTTATTAGGTATACCTGAATTAATATGCACACCACCATTGTCTTGGAAAATAGATAGATTTTTGTAATCTCTCATATGACCGACTTGTGGGTCTCTGTTTGTTTCCGAAAGGCGATAGGCGGTTCCCGGTGCAGCCATAGAACGTAAAGCAGGAGCTTTGGCTTTATTGATAAAAAGGTTTTCACCGAGCAGCCAATTGGACTCAGCTGCTGTTTCATTTGCTACATACTGTTTAACCATAATACCGACAACATCGGCAACGGATTCATTCAAGGCGCCTGACTGGAAAATATAATCAAAATCAGTCGTAAAGGTAATAAACCCATGGGTTAATTCGTGTGCAATAATATCAATATCATTATAAAACGGGCCAAAATAGATACTATCACCATCACCGAAATAGATAGCTTGTGAATTCCAGAATGCGTTTGGATAATTTTTGTCGAAATGAACTACCGCATTGATTTGCGAATCACAACCAAAGATCTTATCAATGTTGAGCTTCTCTTTATAAAACTGCCTAACATAGCCAATAGAATCATAAACAATCTGTACGGGTGTGTATGGTTTTGCAGGATCACCTTCTTTCATAACAATAAGATAGTCTTCATGGGGCATATGAAGTTCATCAGGACTCGGATAGGTAGGCTCCAGTGAAAGGTCAGAACGAGAGCAGATAGGTAGGTTAGAATGGGTATGGTTAGGTAAAAATGCTTTTTCCTGTGCATCGCGGATGATGCGTTCGTAGTTTGTACCTGGGCGGGCTGAACAAGTAAATAACTGTTTTAGGTGTTCTTTATCTTCCGTCGAATAGCCTCTGCTCATTAATTCATTGATATGAAGTAGTGTGGATTTAAGCTTTTGGCATTGAGATTCTTTATATAAGTGATCAACAAGGTATGGGGGAAGATAGGAACGACCAAGAATATGATTCATAAATAGACTCCATTTTGTGGGTGGAAATGGAATCATAAGCTACAAGGGGATGAGTGTAACTAGTTGATAATTAATTATATTTGATAATTTTTGATATTTTTTGTTACTAAAGCCGCCAAGTGCTTTGGCGACTTTATAAAAAATGATTTTTACGCTTATTTCGCCAGCCAATCTTTTTTAGAGACTAAAAAGTCACTATACAGTTTGGCTTCGGGGGTATTGGGCTCAGGGTGATAGTCATATTCCCAACGGACTAAAGGAGGCATTGACATTAAAATGGATTCTGTACGTCCTCCACTTTGTAAACCAAATAGTGTACCGCGATCCCACACGAGGTTGAATTCAACATAACGACCACGTCGATACAGTTGAAATTGACGCTCTCTTTCTCCCCACTGATGGTGGCGACGTTTTTCTACGATAGGTACATAGGCATCTAAAAAACCATGACCAACAGCTTGTGTGAAGTCGAAACAAGTCTCGAAATCAGGTTGGTTTAGGTCATCATAAAATAGCCCACCAACGCCTCGTGGCTCATTGCGATGTTTCAAAAAGAAATAGTCATCACACCACGCTTTATATTTGCGGTAAGTTTCTGAACCAAAAGGTGCGCAGAGGTCGTGTGCAATGGTGTGCCAGTGGATCACATCGTCTTCAAAACCATAGTAAGGGGTTAAATCGAAACCACCACCAAACCACCAAACGGGATCTTGACCCTCTTTTTCTGCAATAAAAAAACGGACATTTGCATGAGTGGTTGGAATATAGGGATTCAGAGGGTGGATCACCAAAGAGACTCCCATAGCTTGATAGCTACGACCTGCTAATTCAGGGCGGTGAGCGGTTGCTGAACTCGGGAGTTTTGTTCCTTGAATATGGGAAAAGTTAACGCCTGCCTGTTCAAAAATAGCACCTTGAGTTAACACACGGCTGCGGCCTCCGCCACCTTCTGCGCGTTCCCATGTTTGTTCTAGGAAGGTTTCCTTACCATCCAGTTCAGTAATTTTTTGGCAAATGGTTTCTTGTAGTTCAAGCAAAAATGTTTTTACTTGAAAAATATCAGGGTAATTCATTGTTTTCCAATAGAACGGTTGGTAAAAAAAAGTGAGTAAAGTATACCCTTTTGAGTTAAAAAAGGCATATTGAATATTGATTGTGCGCAAAAAGCGGTGATAATGGCAGAAAACTCAGTTAAAACGGGTCATGAACATGGAAATACGCATCTTTCGCCAAAGCGATTTTGAAGAAGTCATCACATTGTGGGAACGCTGTGATTTAAATGAGTTTGGGGATGATCCTGAACTTGATATTGAACGAAAACTCCAGTGTGGTGCAGATCTTTTTCTTGTTGCGGAAGTGACAGGTGAGGTTGTTGGCACTGTGATGGGAGGATATGACGGAATAAGGGGAACGGCATGCTATCTTGCGGTTCATCCAGAGTTTCGTGGCCGAGGTATTGCCAATGCTCTGATTAGTCGCTTAGAGAAAAAATTGCGAGCAAGAGGGTGCGGCAGAATTGAGTTCCTTGTGAATGAGGAGTCTGACGCTGCTATCTGTATGTTCGAAAAAATGTTATATGAAGAAGAGCAGCCAGCAAGGCTTATCTATACAAAAACACTGGATCGTGATTTGGATTTTTAATGCTGTTGTGTGTTTATTTCGTTATAAACTGGAATGTTTTCAGAAAAAGGTTGTCACAGTAAGCAGTCAGTCAGCCAATAAATAGAGGATGTTATGCCCAAAAGTGTAATTGTGAAGCTTTCTCAGATAGTCGCGCTAAGTGGTGTGTTTTTGCTATCGGGTTGTGCAGGCTCAGGGGGGTTTTGGTCTTCACTTTCACCAATGAACTGGTTTAGTAGCCCTATTACTGCGAAGGCAGCGGGTGTGGGGGAGATCACTGGGTTCACACCAATGCAAGCTGACATCATCAAGGAGCGATTAGATAACCGTTACACGATACGAAGTGGGATGCAAACTGAGCAAGGTGAAATTGTGACCGTGTTTCAAGGTATCGATGATGAGACGGTTAAAATTGAAGTGATCGGCCCTGAAAAAGGTTATGTTTCACGTATTATTGTGGATGACCCTGACATTAAAACTGAATGGGGAACGAAAATTGGTTCATCATTTAGCGGTATTTATGAAAAAGCTTTTGGCGCATGTAAAATGGCTGAGCCAATTAATAATCAACCGACTGTTGAATGTGTAGCCCCGCAAACATCCCATATCATTTATCGATTTAATGGTAAATGGCAAGGGCCAGAAGGTTTAATGCCACCGGATGATGAATTAAAGAGCTGGACGGTATCACAAATTATTTGGAAAAAATAATGGTGATTTAGCGTGATGATAGAGAGCTATTGGTCGATAGCTTTGGATTATGTTCTAAACATTTAATTGATATAACAACGTGTTTTATTAAGGTAAAATACGTTGTTATTCCCTCCTAATATACGATCCCCTCTTAACCCACTTATCTTATTAAGAATAAATTGTGCATTTTTCTAAATGTTAGCCAATATTTGCGTTAAAACAGGTGAAAATCGTCATCGATGAGATACTATATCGCTAGACATAAATAATAAATTATTTAAAAGAGGTTGATTAGCATGTCTCATTCTCAGAGCGGTATTTTGAAAGATCATAGCCGTTTCGGTATTTTCATTGAAGCAATGGTGCAAGGGTCTCTGGCTGATATAAAAACAGGTTGTCAGCGTTTTGTTGAAACACTGACTCAATTACAGGAGCAGTATCCAACAGATAGATTAGGGGCTGTAGTGGCCTTCGGCTCTGATATCTGGAAACAGCTATCAACACCGGAAAGCGCGCCTGAGTTAAAACCATTTCATCCATTAGGTAAAGGGTTAGCGCCAGCAACACAGCGTGATATTTTTATTCATATCCAATCTCAACGCCATGATATTAACTTTTCATTGGCACAGGCGGCACTAAAAGCATTCGGCTCAGCAATTAAAGTCGAAGAAGAGATCCACGGCTTCCGTTGGGTTGAGGAGCGCGACTTAAGTGGCTTTATTGATGGAACCGAAAACCCACAAGGTGAAGAAATCGCTGAAGTTGCATTAATTGCTGATGGCATTGATATGGGAAGCAGTTATATTCTTGTTCAGCGTTATGAGCACAGCCTCAATAAATGGGACCGTTTCTCTGAACAAGAACAAGAGAAAATGATTGGTCGCACCAAAAAAGACAGTGTGGAGCTGGATGAAAGCGAACGTAATGTGACTTCACATGTTTCTCGCGTGGTGGTTGAAGAAGATGGGGAAGAGTTGTCGATTATGCGTCATAGCTTGCCATATGGTACGGCAAGCGGCAAACATGGTTTATTCTTCGTTGCGTATTGCGCGCGCCTCCATAATATTGAACAGCAGCTTTTGAGTATGTTTGGTGAAAAAGATGGTAAATATGATGACCTGTTACGCATGACCAAAGCAGTATCAGGAAGCTACTATTTTGCCCCTTCAATTGACACTTTATTGTCGTTATAAATTATTCTTATTGCCGCCATCTGGCGGCAATTTACTTTTGCGTCAATATCCTACTTTTCCCTTCTATTGCTTAGCGCCTTCATGAAGGCCTTTCACGCAGTCAACTTTATGATAACTAATATAATTTATTTGCTTATTGCCATAATTTCTTGAATATACCAATTTGATATATTAAAAGGCAATTGATAGCTACACAGTTATAAACAAAGCAGATAAAGTAACCTCATTAGCGTAGTTTTGGTTTAGTCATAAGTAGGTGCCTAATGCAAAAAGCGATTTTAAAGAAAACAGCCTTAGCGAGTCTCGCAACATTTTCATTGATGGGGAGCGCGCCGTTGGTAGCGGCTGAACTGCTCAATAGCTCTTATGATATCGCCCGAGAGCTATTTGTTGCACTAAACCCTGAATTTGAAAAGCAGTGGAATGAACAGCACCCTGATGACAAATTAACGATCAAGCAATCACATGCTGGCTCATCGAAACAAGCCTTAGCTATTTTGCAAGGTTTAAAGGCTGATGTGGTGACTTATAACCAAGTGACAGATGTACAAATCTTGCATGATAAAGGCAAGTTGATCCCTGAAAATTGGCAAGCAAGATTACCGAATAATAGCTCACCATATTACTCTACGATGGCGTTTTTAGTGCGTAAAGGTAATCCAAAGGGCATTAAAACGTGGGATGATTTAGCGCGTGAAGACGTGAAGCTGATTTTTCCAAATCCAAAAACATCGGGTAATGGTCGTTACACTTATTTAGCGGCATGGGGAGCCTATGCGCAAGAAAATAAAGGTGATGAAAAGAAAACCCGCGAGCAGATGAAGCAGTTTTTGAAAAATGTAGAAGTGTTCGATACAGGGGGGCGTGGTGCCACAACTTCCTTTATTGAAAGAGGCCTTGGGGATGTATTGATTAGCTTTGAATCAGAAGTGAACAATATTCGTCAGCAGTATGGTGAAACGGACTATGAAGTTATCGTTCCTCCTGTCGATATTCTGGCGGAGTTCCCAGTTGCTTGGGTTGACAAAAACGTTCAGAAAAATGGTACGGAAGAGGTGGCGAAAGCCTATCTTAATTACCTATATAGTCCAAAAGCTCAAGAAATTATCACTAAATTTAACTATCGGGTGAACGATCAGGCAGTCATGGCGGCAAATAAAGATAAGTTCCCTGAAACCCGCTTATTTACGGTCGAATCACAGTTTAAGAGTTGGCCTGCGGTGATGGAGACCCATTTTGCGACGAACGGAGAGTTTGACAAATTGATGGCAGAAGGGCGCCGTTAATGCGTAAGTCAGGGAAACGCTTTTTGCCAGGATTTGGCCTCACACTAGGTAGCAGCCTATTTTATACCTGTTTGATCCTGCTGCTACCTTTGAGTGCGTTAGTCGTTCAGTTATCTGAAATGACGTGGCAACAATATTGGGATGTGATCAGCTATCCGCAAGTCGTTGCCGCTTATAAAGTCACCTTACTGGCTGCACTGGTTGCGAGTTTATTTAATGCGGTTTTTGGCATGCTGCTCGCTTGGATTTTGACTCGGTATCGTTTTCCTGGCCGCACTTTTTTAGACGGTCTTGTTGACTTGCCTTTCGCCTTACCTACCGCGGTGGCAGGTTTAACATTAGCTACGTTATTTGCAGCGTCTGGCTGGTACGGGCAGTTTCTGCATCACTTTGATATTAAAGTAGTAAATACTTGGCTCGGCATTGCTGTCGCAATGGCTTTTACCAGTATTCCGTTCGTTGTACGAACGGTACAGCCTGTGTTAGAAGAGCTTGGGCCTGAATATGAAGAGGCGGCACAAACATTGGGTGCAAGCCGTTGGCAAACATTTCGACGGGTGGTATTGCCTGAAGTTTCTCCCGCATTAATTGCAGGAACAGTATTGTCTTTTACCCGAAGTTTGGGGGAGTTTGGTGCCATTATCTTTATTGCAGGAAATATTGCTTGGCAAACTGAAGTCGTATCTTTGATGATTTTTAGTCAGTTACAACAGTTTGATTACCCAGCAGCGAGTGCGATTGCTTCTGTTATTTTAGCGGTTTCATTATTACTGCTATTTAGCGTCAATGTCGTACAAAGCCGCTTTGGCAAAAGGTTGGGAGGAAAGTAATGGCTCAGGTTACACCTGTCACGGGGGCTTCTCGTCAACCGATTAATTGGGCTAAATGGTCTTTGATTATCACAGGCATATTGTTTTCAGTCATGTTGCTGGTGGTGCCAATTATTTGGATATTTTTGACCGCTTTTTCCAAAGGTATTGATGCGGTTTTAATGAATTTGAATGACGCGGACATGTTGCATGCTATTGGACTGACGGTCCTTATTGCACTGATAACGGTGCCTGTCAACTTGATCTTTGGCACCATGCTCGCGTGGTTAGTTACTCGATTTCAGTTTCCTGGTAGGCAACTGTTATTAACCCTAGTCGATATTCCTTTTGCGGTATCGCCAGTGGTCGCGGGGTTACTTTATCTACTGTTTTATGGCTCCAACAGTTGGTTTGGGGGCTGGCTAGAAAGTTATGATATCCAATTAATGTTCTCGTGGCCCGGTATGGCATTAGTGACCATTTTTGTGACCTGTCCTTTTGTAGTTAGGGAATTAGTTCCACTGATGTTAAGCCAAGGTAGTCACGAAGATGAAGCGGCAGTATTACTGGGCGCTTCAGGTTGGAAAATGTTTTGGAGAGTTACCTTACCAAATATCCGTTGGGCACTATTGTATGGTGTTGTTCTGACTAATGCTCGAGCAATAGGTGAATTTGGTGCCGTGTCCGTTGTTTCTGGTGCCATACGCGGGGAAACCTATACGCTACCGTTACAAGTAGAATTATTGCATCAAGACTATAACACCGTAGGCGCATTTACTGCTGCTGCGATCCTAGCTGTAATGGCGATTATCACTTTAATTATTAAAAGTGCATTGCAATGGCATTTGAGCCGGCAGCAATCCGAATCAGGAGTTCATTTACCATGAGTATTCAAATTAAAAAAATTGGGAAATTGTTTGGTAGGACGCAAGTGTTGAAAGATATTTCATTAGATATTGCATCTGGTGAAATGGTGGCACTGCTCGGTCCATCCGGTTCAGGTAAGACGACACTGTTACGGATTATTGCAGGGTTAGAACAGCATAGCCATGGCTTACTACGCTTCCATGGTCAAGATGTTAGCCGTATTCATGCTAAAGATAGGCATGTTGGCTTTGTATTTCAACATTATGCCCTGTTTCGTCATATGACGGTGTTTGACAATGTCGCGTTTGGTCTCACCGTTATGCCAAGAAAACAACGCCCATCATCGCAAGCTATCAAGCAGAAAGTCATGCAATTACTTGATATGGTTCAGTTGGCGCATTTGGCCTCTCGTTATCCTTCTCAGCTTTCAGGAGGGCAAAAACAGCGTGTTGCGCTGGCCCGTGCCTTGGCTGTAGAGCCACAAATTTTATTGCTAGATGAGCCTTTCGGTGCGTTGGATGCTCAGGTACGTATTGAATTGCGCCGCTGGTTACGTCAATTACATGATGAATTGAAGTTTACCAGTGTATTTGTCACCCATGATCAGGAAGAGGCCATGGAGGTTGCCGATAGAATAGTGGTGATGAGTCAGGGGCATATTGAGCAAGTTGGCACTCCTGATGATATCTGGCAACGTCCTGAAACGCGTTTTGTGTTGGAGTTTATGGGGGAAGTGAATCAACTCCATGGGCAAATTAAAGGTTCTCAGTTACATATTGATGGTTATGAATTCCCTCTACATCATGCAAGTGCCCAACAAGGCGAGGTGGATGTGTTTTTACGTCCATGGGATATAACACTGAAGAAAGACGTTGATGAACAGCACCGATTACCGGTTCGTGTGATTGAATCCGGGCCGAGAGGGCATTTCTGGCAGTTAACGGTACAGCCTATAGGTTGGGGGCATGAACCTCTCTCTGTAGTTTGGCAATCGTCTCATGTAACGCCTGTGCGTGGTGAGCACTATTTCCTTGGTAGTCAACAGGCTAAAATTTACCAAGGTGAAAATGAGCTCTTATTTCCCCAGTTAGCTAAAAGTGCCTAACCATTCCTAATATTGCGTTGATGTTGTTATTTCATCAACGCAATATCCCTCGATATTAAAACGTAATTTATGCCTGCCTGACCATTTTTGAGCTGACCAATGGCATTTTTTTGAGACTATTTTCAGTCAAATTCCCTGTAAACATATCATATTATCGATATTAGTAATAACATCGACCAGAATTATTAATTACTGATATATAAGTGAATTTTTTTCATGCTGCTAATTTGTAGGTGTTAGGATACTATCTATATCATTCGAAATGGTGATTATAGATAAATAGAATAAGGAATAGACAGTGGCAACTCTGGAACAATTTATAGGTAATACGCCGCTAGTTAAACTTCAGCGTTTGACACAGGGGATGGACGCTGAAATTTGGGTCAAACTAGAAGGTAATAATCCGGCTGGCTCCGTCAAAGATAGAGCCGCGTATTCAATGATCACAGAAGCGGAAAAACGTGGTGAAATAAAACCTGGTGATACATTGATTGAAGCGACGAGTGGCAATACCGGGATTGCTTTGGCAATGATCGCCGCAGTCAAAGGTTATAAACTCAAACTATTGATGCCCGAAAATATGAGTAAAGAGCGCCAAGCCTCAATGAAGGCTTATGGTGCTGAACTCATTTTAGTTAGTACTTCAGTTGGCATGGAAGGCGCTCGCGATTTAGCTCAAGAAATGGAAGCGAAGGGGGAAGGGAAGGTCCTTGACCAATTTAATAACCCCGATAATCCATTAGCCCATTTTAAGACCACAGGCCCTGAGATATGGCAGCAAACCGATGGGCGCATGACTCACTTTGTTTCAAGTATGGGAACGACAGGAACTATCACGGGTGTCAGTCGTTATTTAAAATCACAATCATCACATATTCAGATTGTGGGCTTACAACCAGCGGAAAAAAGCCAAATTCCGGGGATCCGCCGTTGGTCGCCAGGCTATCTTCCGGGGATCTTCAATCAGGAATTCGTTGATACCGTTTTAGATATTAATCAGGAAGAGGCTGAGGAGACGATGAGAGCCCTCGCTAAACAAGAAGGTATCTTTTGTGGTGTTAGTTCAGGAGGCGCGGTTGCGGGCGCTTTGAGAGTGGCTAAAATGAATCCGGGAGCGGTGATCGTTGCCATTATTTGTGACCGAGGCGATCGCTATCTTTCTACGGGCGTGTTTGACGATTAATTAGCATCGCCATCTAGACACTGACAAAAGCATCAATGTGCTCGAATATAGGTGAGTCGTTGATTGCAACAGATATGATGGCGATGGATTTTATCCTGCCATAAAAAAACCACCAGAGGTCATACAACGCTATCTGGTGGTTTTATTTGAAAAGCTTAAAAGGGATTGCCGTTATTTTTTAACGCGCATAATAACTGTTTCACCCACGGTAACGCTACCGCTAAGCTTAGTCAGCTCTTTAATTTCATCCATATTAGAAATCACAACCGGCGTTAGAACTGATTTTGCTTTTTCTTCCAGCAATGCAAGGTCAAACTCGATAACCAAATCACCTTTTTTAACGGATTGCCCTTCTTCAGCGATACGTTTAAAGCCTTCACCTTTCAGTTCGACTGTATCAATACCGAAGTGAACAAATAGTTCAATACCATCATCAGATTCAATAGAAAACGCATGATTGGTTTCAAATATCTTACCAATAGTCCCATCTACAGGAGCGACAATTTTGTTCCCTGCTGGTTTGATGGCGATACCATCACCAACAATTTTTTCAGCGAAAACAACATCGGGAACATCTTCAATATTGACAATTTCACCCGATAGAGGTGCGATAATTTCAATACTGCCACTGCTATTTTTATCATCCGAAACCAGTGATTTCAGTTTGTCAAACAGACCCATGGACCTTCTCCTAATCGTTTTTATATGGGACCGAACTAATGTGCTGCTCCTAGCATAACGTTTTTTCTTGGATAAAGGTATCAACAAGTTTCATCAATTCGTCTGCGGTTGGTTGGGCAAGGGCTTGCTCAGCCAGTGCTTTAGTATCTGCAAAGTTTGCATTACGAATTAATTTTTTAATACGAGGAATTGAAATTGCACTCATACTAAATTCATCTAACCCCATACCAAGCAGCAACAAGGTTGCACGTTCATCACCTGCTAATTCACCACACATTCCTGTCCATTTGCCTTCTGCATGTGATGCATCAATGACTTGCTTAATCAAGTTCAATACAGCAGGCGACATTGGATTGTAGAGGTGAGAAATCAGCTCATTACCACGGTCAACAGCTAGAGTATATTGAGTGAGATCGTTCGTCCCAATACTGAAAAAGTCAACTTCTTTTGCTAAATGATGAGCAATAACCGCTGCGGCAGGGGTTTCCACCATGACACCAACTTCGATTGATTCATCAAAGGCTTTGCCTTCTTCACGTAATTGACCTTTTAGCATCTCAAGTTCTGCTTTTAGTTCGCGAACTTCCTCAACGGAAATAATCATCGGGAACATAATACGCAGTTTACCAAAACTTGAGGCTCTTAAAATAGCTCTTAACTGAGAATGTAGAATTTCTTTGCGATCAAGGCAAATACGAATTGCCCGCCAGCCTAAGAATGGGTTCTCTTCTTTTGGCAAATTCATGTATGGCAGGTCTTTATCACCGCCGATATCCATGGTACGCACAATAACAGCTTGGCTTCCCATTGCTTCGGCAACAGCTTTGTATGCTTGGAACTGTTCTTCTTCAGTTGGCAGTGAGTCTCTATCCATAAACAGGAACTCAGTGCGATATAAACCAACCCCTTCAGCACCGTTACGCTCAGCACCCGCGACATCGCGTACAGTACCGATGTTTGCACACACTTCGACTTGATGACCATCCAGTGTGATTGCAGGTAAATCTTTTAATTTTGCCAGTTCATTTTTTTCTTGCTGATATTCTTCATTGAATTTTTTCAGCTTATCAATTTCTTGATCTGACGGGTTCAGATAGATGTGGTTGTTGACACCATCTAGAATGAGGTAGTCACCATTTTTGATTTTCGCGGTGGCATCTGAGGTGCCGACAATGGCAGGCAACTCCAGTGAACGAGCCATGATTGAGGTATGTGATGTACGACCACCTAAATCGGTGATGAAACCTAATACTTTATCAAGGTTTAATTGTGCCGTCTCTGACGGTGTTAGGTCAGCTGCAACCAAAATAACCTCTTTGTCGATGGCACTCAAATCGACGATAGGCATACCGAGGATATTTTTTAATAGGCGTTTACCAATATCGCGTACGTCGGCAGCACGCTCCTTCAAATATTCATCATCAAGTGCTTCGAGCGCTTGGGCTTGATCCTCAATAACGGAGTAAACCGCGGCATCAGCTGTTTTTTTATCACTTTTGATTAGAGAGACAATTTCTTGTTCAAGCTCTTCATCTTCCAGCAGCATAATATGGCCTTCAAAGATCTCAGCTTTTTCTGCACCAAGATTTTTTTCGGCTCGCTCTTTAATGAAGCTGAGCTGTTCGGCTGATTTGTTACGTCCTTCAATAAAGTGTTGGATCTCGGTTTCTATCTGGTCGTCAGTAATTTTTTTTGTGCTGACAGTGATAGGATCTTCTTTGAGGATTAAAGCCTGACCAAAAGCAAAACCTGGGGATACTAAAATTCCTGAAATCATAATATTACCTTACTACTGCGGGTAGGTGTTCTGATGTTGAAAAGACAACAGTAAGCTTATCTGTGTGTAAACTGATATCCCTGAATGATGCCATTCAGGGATGAAGATTAATGCGGTGACACAGGCTCTCTTGCTTGTGCGGTTATTCCAACTCACCCATCAGTTTAACTAAATGCTCAACTGCTTGTTTTTCATCTTCGCCTTCGGCAGAAATTGTCACAACAGTACCTTGAGTTAAGCCTAGAGTTTGTAACTTAAATAGGCTTTTTGCGCTTGCTGATTTGCCACCAGAAGTCAAAGTAATATCAGAAGAGAATGCTTTGGCTTCTTTCACAAATTGAGCGGCAGGGCGAGTATGTAAGCCGTTAGGTGCTGTAATAGTGACTTCTTGCTGGAACATATTATTTCCTCAATAACTTTAGTTTTTTATAATGACCTAAGCTAGTGTAGTTGAATAAACTTAGGTTTGCGTATTGTTAGATTATTAACTGTTAAAAAGGTTTCCTACTTTGTTGCGTATCAACACTTTTTCAGTTTATTGGCCTAAATAATGTCAATTTAAATCGCAAAGAATATGAGTAATTGAACAAATCTTTGACTTAAAGTTGATTAATTTCGTGGCTCAAAATAATTACTATGTTTAATACTAAACCCTAGGTCAGAAATCATCTCAATACGTGCTAAAGTTTGATCCATTCCACAAAAAAAGCACCAAATAGGTGCTTTTTTAACGATTAATTAACGGTTTTTAAAATTACTCGGCGGATAGATCGGAAAATAGAACCGTTGATAAATAGCGCTCGCCTGATGAAGGTAAGATAACAACAATGTTTTTATCTTTAAATTCAGGTTCAGCTGCGAGTTTTACTGCGGCTGCAAGAGCAGCACCTGATGAAATCCCTGCTAGGATCCCTTCTTTTTCCATTAATTGGCGGGCAGTTTGAATGGCTTCATCATCACTGATTTTAAATACTCTATCAATAAGCGTGATATCTAGGTTGCCAGGAATGAAACCAGCCCCGATCCCTTGAATTTTATGTGGGCCTGGCTTGACTTCATCTCCTGCTAGCGTTTGGCTAATAACAGGGGACGTTTCAGGCTCTACCGCAACCAGAGTGACATTTTTGCCCTTGGTTTTTTTCAAATAACGACCGATACCGGTGATAGTACCCCCGGTTCCCACACCCGCGATAACAACATCAACCTTACCGTCAGTATCACTCCAAATCTCAGGTCCTGTCGTTTTTTCATGAATTTCAGGGTTAGCTGGATTATTAAATTGTTGCAGCAAAATATACTTATGCGGATTGCTGTTGACGATTTCTTCGGCTTTCTCAATGGCGCCTTTCATCCCTTTAGCGCCTTCAGTCAATACAAGATTCGCCCCTAATGCTTTAAGTAGTTTACGGCGTTCGACGCTCATCGTTTCAGGCATGGTCAATGTTAATTTGTAGCCTCTAGCCGCGGCGACATACGCCAAAGCAATCCCTGTATTACCACTAGTAGGTTCAACCAGCTCTTTTTCTTTGGTCAGAAGTCCTTTTTTCTCAGCATCCCAAATCATATTCGCACCAATACGGCATTTAACGCTGAAACTTGGGTTGCGTGATTCAACTTTCGCTAAGATATTGCCATTGCCGAAATGCTTTAAACGTACTAACGGGGTATGGCCAATAGTTAGCGAATTATCATCATAAATTTTACTCATGGGATATCCTTATAATCAGGCAGTTGCCTATTTAGAACTGAGAATGATAGATAAGATTGACTCCAAACATACGTGAACTCGCTATTATTGCAAATATAAATTAAGTATAAGCTTATAACGAATTGCTATCTTATGTGGAAAAATTATAAGTAAAAGGTTGTGACACAAGCACCTATCATAAAATATGTTGCGCTGTGTCTGTGATCTGAGGGAGGTTGAAGATGAAAAAGTGCGAGGTGTAAATTCCCCCCGCACTCTTGATCAAATCAGTGAATAATTAATAGCGTGCATGACGAGCGCGGTATTGGTCAACCCACATTAAGGTCGCGCCACAAACGGCAACAGGCATAATAATCAAGTTAAGGATAGGTATCATCATTAACACACTAACTGCTCCACCAAATTGAATATTATTCATGCGGTCTTTGGCTAAAGCATTTTTCATTTCACTAAAGCTAACGCGGTGATTATCAAATGGATAATCGCAATACTGAATTGACATCATCCACGCACCGAATAGGAACCAAAGAATGGGAGCAACAGTTTGCCCAATACCAGGAATAAAAAACAAAATTAATAAGCCAATAGCGCGCGGAAGGTAATAACCGATCCTAACAAACTCACGCTTAACCATGCGTGGAACATCTTTTGCGATATCAACAATACCGCCATCAGGGGCGGGCACACCGGTTAATTCTGATTCGAGCTTTTCGGATAACCAACCATTAAACGGTGCGGCGATAATGTTGGCAACCGTACTGAAAAAGTAAGTAAATATAAGTAAAATCGAAATAACGGAAATAGGCCAAATAAGATAATCAAGCCATTGTAACCAACTAGGAATATAGCTCATGACTTGGTCAATCCAACCACCAAGTTTGGTATATAACCACCAAAATGCACCACCAAGTAAGATGATATTGGCTAAAAGTGGTAGAATAACAAAACGTTTAATACCTGGACGTGTAACAAGACGCCATCCTTGAACGAAGTAATAAAAACCCGAATGGCTTTTTTGTTGCGAATCTGTCGATTGTATCATACTTCTTATTCTCTCCTTTGCGGTTGACTATGTATCATATAGATAGGTTTTTAGGCTGGCTAGTCAGTATTTGCTTAAAAAAGCAGCAAACGAAAGCAGAATTGTCTCTTTCTTATCAGAAAATCGTTTAGGGGGTTGCACTTAGCACGTTTGACAAATAATCTTAAGATATATCCGTCATTTTTTAAGTTGTTTTTCGGTTGACGGCGTTTTACCGCTGAAATCCCCAAAATCATACCGCAATGCGGGGCGAGGGGAGCGGGAGTGCGCCTTGGCTTGCAACTTAAAGTATTTTGGCTTATTTTTTGCCGTGGTGGCATTATCATTCAACAATTAGAGATAGCAGCGATGCAGGATTTGCGTCTGATATTAGTGGTCGTAGGTGCGATAGCCATAATTGCGTTATTACTGCATGGTTTATGGACCAGCCGTAAAGAGCGCTCTAAGTTATTCCGTGATCGTCCCGTAAAACGCCGAAAACATGACAGTCAGGATAAATCATCGGATTATGATGATGATTCTGCATTATTCAGTGAAACTCAAAAGGTAGAGCCTCCCGTCTCTTCACCGGTAGTTTCTGAGCCTGCTCGTCAGGTTCAAGAAGAACGTCGTGCCGAACCTGATTTGCCACCCATTACATCTTCTACTCGTGATACCGAGCCTGTATTAAATATTACGCCTGAGCGTTCAGAGCCTGTTGAATCTGATATTGACTCGCGCGTTAATGCTGTAAATGAACAACCCGCGATGAAGGTGGAACCAACGGTTCAACCAATAGCGACACCAGTCTCTACAGCGAATGGGCGCACTCAGCATGCGCCTGAACAACCAGAATTTGATTTTGACATTCACGAAGAGCAAGAGGGGCCACAGCCGACACACCATGAACAGGAACAGGCGCACACTGAGAAGAAAACTGAACAACCGCAAAACCAATCTTCAGAGAACAACAAGGAGACGGTTCTGGTTCTTCATGTAGCTGCACTTCAGGGGCAAGTTCTACAAGGTGAAGCGCTGTTGCAAAGCATTCTTCAAGCGGGCTTCCAGTTCGGTGAAATGCGTATTTTCCATCGACATGTGCATCCATCGGGAACAGGGCCGGTTTTATTTAGTCTTGCTAATATGGTGAAACCGGGGTCTTTTGATCCAGAAACGATGTCAGAGTTCACCACTCCGGGTATCTCTATGTTTATGATGGTGCCATCGTATGGTGAAGCAGGGCAAAATTTCAAATTGATGTTGCAAGCTGCACAGCGTATTGCTTCCGATGTGGGGGGCGTAGTCCTTGATGATGAGCGTAAAATGCTCACACCTCAGAAAATTGAGGTGTACCATGCTCGGATCCGCAACACACTGAATTAAATATCAGAATCAACGAAACCCCCTTAACTGGGGGTTTTTTATCTTTACTGGTGAAACATGACTACAAAACAACATCTCGATACACTCAAACAACAATTACGTCATCATGAATATCAATATCATGTATTAGATGCACCTGAAATCCCAGATGCAGAATATGACAAACTCATGGAAGAGCTGAAGGCTATCGAAGCGGAACATCCTGAATGGATCACCAGTGACTCACCGACTCAGCGAGTGGGTGCGGCTCCATTAGCGGCGTTTGACACCGTACGTCATGAAATACCGATGTTATCGCTTGATAACGTATTTGATGAAGAAAGCTATCTTGCTTTCGACAAACGCGTGAGAGACCGATTAAAAGATCAGCAAGAACAAACCTTCTGTTGTGAATTAAAATTAGATGGCCTTGCGGTGAGCTTACTGTATGAGAATGGCGAACTCGTCCAAGCCGCTACTCGCGGTGATGGAACTGTGGGGGAAAATATTACCTCTAATGTTCGTACAATTCGTGCTATTCCACTTCGTTTAACGGGTGAAAATATTCCTGCTAGGGTAGAAATTCGTGGTGAAGTATTTATGCCACAAAAAGGCTTTGAAGCATTGAATGAGGAAGCGCGCCGTACAGGTGGAAAAGTTTTCGCTAACCCTCGTAACGCGGCAGCGGGGTCATTACGCCAATTAGACCCACGTATTACAGCGAAAAGGCCTTTAACGTTCTACTGCTATGGCGTGGGGCTGGTGGAAGGCGAAACACTGCCAGATACTCATTATGAGCGACTGATGCAATTTAAGAAGTGGGGGTTACCTGTAAGTGAGTATGTGCAATTACGGACAGGCGCTCAGGCGGTATTGGACTTTTATCATGAGATAGAAAAAGCTCGCCCAACATTAGGCTTTGATATTGATGGGGTCGTCATTAAAATTAACGACATTGCAACCCAAGAAGAGTTAGGCTTTGTGTCTCGGGCACCTCGTTGGGCAACGGCGTTTAAGTTCCCGGCTCAAGAGCAGATGACATTGCTAAAAGATGTTGAATTCCAAGTTGGACGTACCGGAGCAATTACGCCTGTTGCACGTTTGGAACCAGTTCAAGTTGCCGGCGTGACAGTCAGTAATGCGACGCTACACAACGCTGATGAAATTGAGCGCTTAGGGGTTCATATCGGTGATACTGTTGTGATCCGTCGTGCGGGCGATGTGATACCTCAAATTGTGAGTGTTGTTGAGTCTGAACGCCCAGCCGATAGCCGAGAAATTGTTTTCCCAACTCACTGCCCAGTCTGTGGCTCTGATGTGGAACGTGTCGAAGGTGAGGCCGTTGCGCGTTGTACTGGTGGGTTGATTTGTGGTGCACAACGTAAAGAAGCACTGAAACATTTTGTCTCACGCCGTGCGATGGATGTGGATGGCATGGGCGATAAGATCATCGACCAATTAGTTGAAAAAGAATATGTGAAAAATCCGGCTGATCTGTACCAATTAAGTGCAGGGATATTGACGGGTTTAGATCGCATGGGGCCAAAGTCGGCACAAAATTTAGTGGAAGCCCTAAATAAATCGAAATCAACGACTCTCGCTCGTTTTATTTATGCGTTAGGCATTCGTGAGGTCGGTGAGGCTACCGCGGCAAATTTAGCGGCGCATTATGGCACCCTTGAAGCCCTAATGGCGGCAGATGAGGAGTCACTCAAAACGGTGCAAGATGTTGGTCATGTGGTGGCTAAGCATGTCGTTAACTTTTTCCGCGAGGAGCATAATCAAACTGTCATTCAAGCGTTAATAGATAAGGCGAATATTCATTGGCCAGAAGCTGTTGCGGTAGATGTGAGTACGATAGATAGTCCATTTGCAGGGAAAACCGTGGTATTGACGGGCTCTTTGAGCCAACTGACACGGGATGAAGCAAAAGATAAATTAGTGGCACTCGGCGCTAAAGTCTCTGGCAGTGTCTCTAAGAAGACGCATTTAGTCATTGCAGGTGAGGCGGCAGGTTCAAAACTGGCAAAAGCAAATGAGCTAGGTATACCTGTCATTGACGAAAATGAGCTAATTCGCTTATTAGAAGCCTAATAATTAACGAGAGTTTGAAGTATCATTACCCAGAAAATGGGTAATGATATGATCTGTATCAATCTACCACCTAAGAATTAGAATTTACTGTAATAATGTGATCGGTATATATTTTTTGCAAAATACACTGGGGTCGTTTTCATACTAATGTGATTCCCGTCTCATTTAAATGTCGGCTATTACATAGAATAGATACATAAACCGCTTTATTAAATTTGTATGGAGTCGCATATGACCTCGATCCTGCATTTTGTTCTATCCCTTGTTGTAATTGGCGCTCTTGCAGTCTTAGCCAGTAGTAACCGTAAGGCGATACGACTACGCTATGTTTTTCAACTACTGGTTATTCAAATCGCATTAGCATACTTCTTCTTGAATTCTAATGTCGGTTCTTCATTCGTACTAGGCGTTGCAAGTGTTTTCACCCATTTATTAGGTTATGCAGCCGAAGGGACCAAGTTCGTTTTTGGTGGCATGATCGAAGGCAATCTAGCGTTTTTCTTCTTGCAAGTCCTCTGCCCAATCATCTTTATTTCCGCACTGATCGGTATCTTACAGCATATTAAGGTGCTGCCTCTTGTGATCCGTGTGATCGGTACGGTTCTATCTAAAGTCAATGGTATGGGCAAGCTAGAGTCTTTTAACGCGGTTAGTTCACTGCTATTAGGCCAATCTGAAAACTTTATTGCCTATAAAGATCAGCTAGGCAAAATGTCTGAACGTAGAATGTACACCATGGCTGCAACGGCAATGTCGACGGTTTCTATGTCGATAGTTGGTGCATATATGTCCATGCTAGAACCGCGCTTTGTGGTTGCAGCATTGGTACTTAACATGTTTGGTACTTTCGTGATCCTTTCCTTAATCAACCCATACCCACCTGAAGCCGAAGAAGAGTTACAGATGACCAATATTCATGAAGGTCAAAGCTTCTTTGAAATGTTGGGTGAATATATCCTTGCCGGCTTTAAAGTTGCGATTATCGTATCAGCCATGTTAATCGGTTTTATCGCTTTGATTGCCATGGTAAATGGTATCTGTATGGCGATTTTTGATATCAAGTTCCAAACCATGCTGGGCTACGTGTTCTACCCATTTGCTTGGATATTAGGTATCCCTGCTGAAGAAGCATTGCAAGTCGGTGGGATCATGGCGGTAAAAATGGTCACTAACGAGTTCGTCGCAATGGGCGACCTAAAAGAGGTTGCAGCAACGTTATCAACACGTTCAGTCGGTATTTTATCGGTATTTTTAGTCTCTTTTGCTAACTTCTCCTCAATCGGTATTGTGGCAGGGGCAATCAAAGGCTTAAATGAGAAACAGGGTAACACGGTTGCACGTTTTGGCTTGAAACTGCTGTTTGGTTCAACATTAGTTAGCTTCCTATCAGCGGCTGTTGTTGGCTTAATTCTGTAAAACATAAAAGCGTGGTAAAGTGTAAAACGGCGTTCATTATGAATGCCGTTTTTGCTTTTAGGAGGAAAAAATGGAAAAACAAGATCTCATTGATATGGCAAACACGCGGATGCCATTTGGAAAATATCAAGGTCGTGTATTGATCGATCTTCCTGAAGAATACCTGCTATGGTTTTACAAAAAAGGGGCATTTCCACAGGGGCGATTAGGGCAACTGATGGAAATGGCATTAGGCTTAAAAATAGAGGGGCTAGATGGCCTTGTAAAGCCTTTAAAACGAGTTTAGTTGTATTGGGTCAGTCATGGCCTAAAGCCGCAGTGACTTTCTGTGAAAGCTGGATAAACAAAGCTTGTTCATTCGCTGTTAAAGCACTACTGACTTTAGCGGCATTTTCTTTTCGGCCTGTTGCTGCACGTTGTAAAAAATCCCGACCTTCATCGGTTAAGTGAGTGATTAATTCTCGCTTATCTTGTTCAGATTGGTATTGGCTCACGAACCCAAGTGCTTTTAGTGCTCGAAGAAACTTGGATAAATTCTGCCGAGATATGCCTAACAGTTGGCTTAATTGCCCTGGTGTTTGATCCCCTTTGAGCCGAAGTATTTCTAATACATCATATTGCCCCCAAGTGACCTGTTCAGGTGTAAAGCTTAAACGCCTCGCAACCAAGGTACATTGCAAAAGTGATAGTGCATCTTCGAGTTGATTTGCCATGTTATTTCATCATGTTAGTGATTATTGACACAGTATAGCCTTATCAATCCGATAAAATCGACTATTGATTAACTAAAGTTAATCATATACAGTGTGGTTAATTAACTTTAGTTAATCATGTTGAGAGGGAGTATGCAAAATTTACAAGAGAAAGTCGCTTTAGTGACAGGCGCATCAACAGGAGTTGGTGAAGAAATTGCACTACATTTATACCAATGTGGTGCGACGGTGTTTATAACAGGACGCAACGAAATATCATTACAAACAGCAGCCAATAAGATAGACCAAAGTGGCGAACGTGTTATTCCTTTAGTGATGGATGTGACAAGTCACGAGCAATTTAAAGCAGCAATTACACAAATTGAGCAGCAGTGTGGGGCGTTACACTATTTGGTTAATAATGCAGGGATCACAGGACCTCATGGCGTTACTATTGAGGATTATCCACTAGCGGATTGGGATGCCGTTATCGCAACTGATGTGAGTGGAACTTTTTATGGATTAAAATACGGATTACCTGCAATCGTCAGGGCAGGAGGCGGAGCCGTCGTGAACTTATCTGCATGTAATGGCGTGACTGGTATTGCGGGTATTTCACCTTATACAGCGGCAAAACATGCTGTTTTAGGTCTAACTCGTGCAACGGCACTAGAGTATGCTCAAAAAGGGGTGAGGATTAATGCTATCGGTCCTGGTTATGTCGCAACGCCAAATATAATGAATTTACCAACAGAAACTCAAGAATGGATGGCATCGACTCACCCAATGGGGCGCATGGCAACGCGTGAAGAGATCGCAAAAACAGTCGCATTTTTACTTTCTGATGATAGCAGTTTTATTACAGGGGCATTTATACCCGTCGATGGGGGATATACGGCACAATAGGGATGCGGTGGTGATAGATATTCATGGCTAGCCGCAACCACTTCTTCTTACAAGAAGTGCATCAAAAACAGCCATAGTATGAGGAAGTGTTATATCTCAATAGCGGCTATTTTTCTGAAGTAAAACCGGATGACATCTCGAACCAATCTATTATATTGGGATAAAAAAGAGATAGGCTGACTAACTATTGACAGGATATAAGGTGGTGGAGCTAAGCGGGATCGAACCGCTGACCTCTTGCATGCCATGCAAGCGCTCTCCCAGCTGAGCTATAGCCCCAACAAAATGATTTTGATACCACCTAACAGGGACATTAGATGGTGGAGCTAAGCGGGATCGAACCGCTGACCTCTTGCATGCCATGCAAGCGCTCTCCCAGCTGAGCTATAGCCCCAAACAAAATCTTTTGGACGGAGGGCATAATATTCAAGCAATGTCAGGGTGTCAATCAAATAATGTGGTTTTAAGTTTAATTGCTGAATTATAGAGCATTTCGTCAATGAATAAGGGGGTGTATAGAGATTAGAGGAGTACTTATAAGGTTGATAAGGTGTGAACCCCTATGATGCTAACCATCACAGGGGCTTAATTAAATCAATTACTGGGCTGAGGCTTCACGTTCGGCGATAAACGACAACGCTTTATCAATGCGTGCAATAGCACGTGTTTGACCAATCGCATGAACGGTAACATCTAACGCAGGGGATTGACCCGCACCAGTTACAGCGACACGTAATGGCATGCCGACCTTACCCATACCAACGTCTAATTCAGCGGCCGTTTGCTCGATAGCTTGATGAACGTTTTCTGCTGTCCAATCGGTAATTGCTGACAGTTTTTGTTTCACCGTTTCTAATGGTTGACGTGCAACAGGGCGCAAGTGTTTTTTCGCGGCATCTGCATCGAACTCATCAAACTCTTCATAGAAGTAGCGGCAGGATTCAGCGATCTCTTTCAATGTTTTGCAGCGTTCACCGAGCAATTTAACTAACTCAGCTAATTGCGGGCCATTTTCAGTGTTGATGTTTTGTTGCTCAATATGCCATGCAAGGTGAACGGCAACTTCTTCTGGTGGCAATTGATTAATATAATGGTGGTTTAACCAAAGCAACTTATCGGTATTGAATGCGCTCGCTGATTTGCTAATTGCATCTAAGCTAAAGTATTCAATCATTTCTTCACGAGAAAAAATCTCTTGGTCGCCATGTGACCAGCCCAAACGAACTAAATAGTTGAGTAGTGCTTCTGGTAAATACCCTTCGTCGCGATATTGCATAACGCTTACAGCACCGTGACGCTTGGAGAGTTTTTTACCGTCATCGCCTAAAATCATTGAAACGTGTGCATATTCAGGAACAGGTGCTCCTAGCGCTTTTAAGATATTAATTTGGCGTGGGGTATTGTTGATATGATCTTCACCGCGGATAACGTGAGTAATTTCCATATCCCAGTCATCAATAACCACACAGAAGTTATAAGTTGGTGAGCCATCGGTACGGCGAATAATGAGGTCATCTAACTCTTGATTACTAAACTCAATCGGGCCACGGATTTTATCATCAAAAATAACTGAGCCTTCTTGTGGATTACGGAAACGAACAACATGCGGCTCGTCAGGCGTATGGTTATGGGCATGATCACGGCAGCAGCCATCATAGCGAGGCTTTTCACCTGATGCCATCTGTTGATCACGCAGCGCTTCTAAGCGCTCTTTTGAGCAGTAGCAACGATAAGCGGTACCTGCTTCAAGCATTTGGTCAATAACATCGTTATAACGGTCAAAGCGTTTCGTTTGATAATAAGGGCCTTCATCCCAATTCAAATTTAACCAGTTCATACCATCCATAATGGCATCGATAGCTTCCTGAGTTGAGCGTTCTAAGTCCGTATCTTCGATACGCAGAACAAATTCGCCTTGATTATGGCGGCTGAATAACCAGGAATAAAGCGCAGTACGCGCTCCACCAACATGTAAATACCCTGTTGGACTAGGTGCAAAACGGGTTTTAATTTTACTCATCGAGATTGCCTTAATTGCGATACGTGGTTTCTAACATGCCAACGTTCTCTAAATAATAGGGAGGCGTTAAATATAAACAGCCTATCATTGATATGTGAGCGAAAGATTTCTTCTCGCTATCGGTCACCAGAGAAACACGTCAGCATGTCTAAAATGTTGTTCTATTCTATCACTCTAAAGTGATACCTCAATCAAGTTATCGATGTTGATGCAAATAAAATCCGTAAAAAAAGAAAAAGGATAGGCAATTTCTCAGCATAAAAATATTTTTGTTCTAATATTGTATTGGTTGGGTGATACAAAAGCTTAATTATTGGTTAAATAAGGTTCTTTTCTGGTGAATATTGGAACATCTTGCTTATTTTTACAACGAACAGAAAAAATCTATTCAAAAACCGTTGACTCAGAACGAGGGATCCCTATAATGCACCTCCATCGACGGCAGGGCGATTAGCTCAGTTGGTAGAGCATCTCCCTTACAAGGAGGAGGTCACTGGTTCGAGCCCGGTATCGCCCACCACTGTCGACGATAAAACAAGTAAGTGAAGTAAATAAATGGGCGATTAGCTCAGTTGGTAGAGCATCTCCCTTACAAGGAGGAGGTCACTGGTTCGAGCCCGGTATCGCCCACCATTTATTTACAAATATGTGAAACTTGTCATGAAGTGGGCGATTAGCTCAGTTGGTAGAGCATCTCCCTTACAAGGAGGAGGTCACTGGTTCGAGCCCGGTATCGCCCACCACTTCATTAGTTACTCGCATTTTCATAAATACTGGTTATAAAAATTAATAGATGGGTCGTTAGCTCAGTCGGTAGAGCAGTTGACTTTTAATCAATTGGTCGCAGGTTCGAATCCTGCACGACCCACCATCTTAATATTAAAATCAGTCATACCAGATGGGTCGTTAGCTCAGTCGGTAGAGCAGTTGACTTTTAATCAATTGGTCGCAGGTTCGAATCCTGCACGACCCACCATCTAATCAATCCCCTAAATCAACAATAACCACCTTATTTTCATGATGTTTATTTAAGTATCAATGAAAAACCGCATTAAAATTCTAATCAAACCCACTGTAACCGCTTTGCGATCATCGAACCCTGCTTATCGATAGCGTTTTTGTCATGTCTGCGAAGCTAACAAACAGAGATTTAGCCAAGACACTGAGCTTATTGATTTGCTAGCTTGTAAAATTGATAAATAACCACTCACATAGATAATAACACTTCAACCTCTCATTTTTATTCAATTTTGCTCTAGTGCGCAGCGTGCTGGATAAAATAACAGAAATTCATTTCTCGGATAGCTCCATTAAATTTCCCACTGTAGAGTGAGCTAAATGCGCATATCTCAGCATTTTAGTCTTAATTGACCGTTAGCTGGGCATAATAATAAAAAAACTTGTAAACGCGTTGAGTGCAAATTGAACGCAGTAATTAAACTCGCTGAAAGCAACGTCTAAACCTAAATTTAGATATTAAATATTACCCAATGTGCTAATTGATGAAAATAATCTCTTATTAACTCGAGCGCATTATCTTTGCTTTATTATCACTTACCGTTATTTTATTTAATGAAAATATTAATGATAATTAGTTTTAATATTTACAATATCGAAAAATATTCATTAAGTTGCTATTAGTCACTAATCAGGTAATTAATAAACCACCTAAAATATGTATTAATAAAAATGTTTGGTTCAAAAATGATCATCAATAAAAACTTATCAATAAATGATTGTCATTAAAAGATGACTTTGCATGGTGTTTATTTGTCGCTATATCTACGCTGTATATGAGTTATAAGGAAGGTAGGATCAAAAAAGGAAATAAATTTCGAATGATTATTGCTAGAAATAGTCTTCTTATTGGGCTAAGAATAATGGTTAGATAAAATCTACATTGTTACTCTTATAATGCTGTAGATGTTCTTTTTGTTGAGGATTAGATTTCATTTGTCTATATCAGATGCTAAAAACAAAAAAATTGTAGGAGTATCAGTCGAGCTTAACATGATAAAAATCTGCCGATAAAAATTTTGTAGACATAAACTCCCCATGTTTAATATATGTAAAAAATCTATAAGAAAAATATCACTTTTAGAGTGTTGTAGCGAGATAAAAACCTGTTTATTTGTGGGAATTTAATTTTTTGTTTTTTGTGATATGCTTCATGTATAGCAAAGCAAAAAGATACTTAACGTTAATGTTTTGTTATGTTAGCTATGATAGCTGTAGTCTGTTTTTTTGTGCTGCTTTAAAAATTAAGTATTTTCTGCCGATTGTAACAAAAGGACTATTGTTATAAGTTATTGATATTTAAGTTATCAAAATGATAATATGGGAAAAATTTCCATTTTTTACTTTGTTTTACAGTATTGCTGTAATTATCCTATTATGCGTATTCATAAAATGAATATTGATTTGAAAAATCATTAATAGTGTTACAGTATTAAATTATTCTGTTTATTTCTTTTATTTTTAGATTTTTTATCGGTTAAATGAGGTTAATTTAGATTATAATTCTACCGCTACCTGTTAGACTATGTCTGCATAGAACAACAACTATTAATTGTTAAACAGATTAACTTATTGAAATTAAAGAATAATACTTAGGTGGTGGGCTTTTTGTGATTCTGATAATATTTAGTTACACATTTGCAATGTCATTTTTGGATTAGTTGAAACTAATTATATGGCTAGTATATCATCCCTCTCAAGATATATGCTGAATCGTCGTTAATACACCCAAATGGCTATATCATAAATAAAGATAACAATAGAAAAACACAGAGAATCACCTGCTGATTTTTTATTTCATTAATAATATAAGTTGAAGCGAGAATGTTTATGAATACAAAATATCCTGTCGCTTGTGCAGTTGGACAAAAAATTAAATCGTTAAGAAAATCTCAAGGCTATACCGTTTTTCAGTTAGCTAAAGAGATTGATATCAGTGAGCAACAACTATTTCGTTATGAACGTGGGGTAAATCGTATAGATATTGATTGTCTAGTTAGAGTACTAAAAGTATTAGATGTAAATATGGGCGAATTCTTCAGTGAAATCCTGCAAGATGATACTCATGCTAATGAGGACAAAGAATCTAAAGGGTTTGATGACTCTATTTATTCACTCATTTAATCATCAGTTATTATGTTCCAAAGTGGAACTTAATTAAGCAATTAAAACTTAATTGTTTCAATTAAGAACATTAATATGCTAATAACAATTGAGAATTCTCTCTATTGAGTATACTGATAATTTATTGTAGCTATCTTTATTTATACTTTGCGAAATAAAAGCCCGTTTACGGGCTTTTATTTTTTGTAGCTAAGAATCTAGAAAATTATATGAGTAAAAATAACAACTCATCAAATAGTCTAAAGAAGATAAAGCTATCAACAATACACCCAGATAAAATCGCACATCCAGACAATAAAAGAGGCTGGCAGATATAAACATCAGTTAATTTCATTGTAAATCGAATTAACTGATGTTTGCCGTTGAACTAATTATCTTCTTGTGGAAGGGGCTCTAATACTGCCGTCACAATTCGAGAGCCGATCATCTCACTAATTCTTATCTGTAATGTCGCTAAGCTAATGACGGTGTCTTGTACTGGCTCATTTGCTGAAATGCTATAAATAAATTGATCCAGTGTCTGGTTATTCTCATTATCGATTAAAATGCCATAAGACTCATAAATCTCATCTAACCTTGTTGTGCCCTTTAGACTGAGCCCAGAAGTGGGTAATTCTATCGGGGTTAAATCAGGAGAGACTTGTTCAGAGAACAGCCGTTCGAGGAATAAACGATTTTCTGGTTTCAAGACGACAAACAAATGGTCATCGGCAATTAGTCTTGTTGAACCACGAGGGGGGAGCACGCTTTTACCACGAGTGATCATTGCGATGACAGTTTGGTCAGGTAGTGCCAATTGAGATAGACGGCGGCCGACAGCAGAACAGTCCTCACCCAACGTATACTCTACTAGGTCAGCATCAATTTGATCGACAGCGGTAATGTCCAAAGTTGCAGCGGGCAGTAATGGTGGTGGCTGCATTAAATTAAGTTTGCGTGCGACATAAGGTAGGGTAGAGCCTTGTAACGTCGCTGAGATTAATACCACGAAGAAAACCACATCAAAAATTAAGTTAGCGCCTGGTAGACCATAAATAAAAGGGAAGATCGCTAAGATAATAGGAACAGAGCCACGCAGACCAACCCAAGAAACCAGAGTAATTTCTTCACGACTGAATTTAAAGAATTTTAATACAGGCACGACAGCGATGGGGCGAGCGATAAAGGTGAGTACCAGTGCGATCACCAACCCTTCAAACCAGACCTCTAATAAAGAGCTTGGGTTAACTAGCAAGCCTAACATAACGAACATGATGATTTGGCTGAGCCAAGCCAGCCCATCATGGAATAAAAAGGTATTACGTTGGAAAACAAAGCGAGCATTACCAATCACAACGCCTGTAACGAAGATAGATAAAAAGCCACTACCTTGTAAGTTACTGGCTAGACCGAATGATAATAGACCACACGCCGCCACTAATACTGGGTATAACCCTGTTGCCAGTAACTTAATTTTATTAATGATCTTGATTGAAATCCAACCAACACTTAGGCCGACAAGTGTACCGATCCCCATTTGGCTAACGAACAGTAATAATAATTCGCTACCAGAAGCGCTTTGATTCATGAGGAGTTGCAGTAAGCCCACGGTTAAGAAAATTGCCATTGGGTCGTTGGTAGCACTTTCAATTTCTAACGTTGATTGTAAACGTTCATTAAGATAGATACCCGCGTTACGCAATAGGGAGAATACCGCCGCCGCATCTGTTGAGCCGACAATGGCGCCAAGCAACAGCCCTTCAAGTAAGGGGATGCCAAGAATATAAGCCGCGGCGAGTCCGGTGATGCCCGCGGTAATTAACACCCCAAAGGTGGCCAAGGTAAATGCAGGCTTCCAAACAAGTCGAATCGATTTAACTGATGTTTGTAGGCCACCGTCGAACAAAATCAAGGCTAATGCGAGTGAACCTACAGCATAGGAAACATTCACGTTGTTAAACGCGATTTGGCCTATGCCATCTTCACCCGCTAACATTCCTATAAACAGGAACATAACAAGCATAGGCAAGCCTAGCCGAGCAGAAAGTTTGCTAGAAAAAATACCCAGTAAAATCAGTATGGATGTCAGTAATATCAGTTGTTCTATTGTTGGCATAATCAGATTTAGGTTAGAGGTTAATAAAACGCTGATGATGCAGTAGTGTTGCGTATAAAGTAATCAGCAATAAGAAGAAAAAACTCAGATTAACATGGCATTGATAATGTTTTTGTTTAAAACGACTTAAAAACATTTCCATTGACATATCATTATGATTATACAACAGATAACAACAAATAAATTGACGATTAACTGCATTTTTTTAAATTGTTATGACATGCTTATGCTATTTTTATAAGCTTTTGAACGCATTGTTTGGTGGAATCAGCGGTTTCATTTATATTTTTTTGTGGGATTTAACTTTAAAGTTAGTAAAGGTTGGCGTTTTGTGTAATTTTCACTCTAATCAATAAGCTATAAATTAGAAAAATAATTATTTAGAGGAAAACAGGCGAAAAAGATGCGGAGATTATCAATAAAATGATGCATTGGACGGAAAAGAGTAGATTGACCGATATAATCTGATATATCGGTCATCTAGAATTAGTGGAATCTTGCTTTCTTAGCAAGATAATCACCAATCATTTGTATTCCTTGAACAATAATGACTAATGTAACGACGGTGATTGCCATAGCAACGTTGTCGAAACGTTGGTAACCGTAGTTGAGTGCTAGGTCACCGACACCGCCACCACCGACCGCTCCAGCCATGGCTGTCGCTCCCACTAAAGTGATACTGGCTGCGGTTAAGCTTAAGATTAGCGATGATTTAGCCTCAGGTAAGATAAAGTGCCAAACAATTTGCCAATTGGTCGCCCCCATTGAATCTGCGGCTTCAATGATCCCCGAATGCACACTTAATAATGAGTTTTCAATTAAACGAGCCGTATAAGGTGCAATATAGATAACTAAGGGCACAATGGCAGCTGTAGTGCCGATAGAGGTGCCAACCATAAAACGTGTTAGAGGGATCATTGCAACGAGTAGAATAATAAAAGGCAATGAACGGACCGTATTGATTATTGGGTTAATAATGCGATAAACCCATTTATTTTCCCAAATCCCATCAGGGCGCGTCACAACGAGTGCAATCCCCAGTAAAATCCCCAATAGGGAACCGATAACCAGTGCAATTGAAACCATAGTGAAGGTTTCAGACATCGCGAGTAAAAATTGTTTACTCGTTAATGCGGTATCAAGCCATTGTGTCATAGTACCCCCTTATTGACAGCAACACCGCGCTGACGTAAAAATGCGATCCCTTGGTCGATATCTTCATCATGGCCGACGATCTGGACAAACATACTGCCTAACACGACACCACTTATCTCTTTCATATTGGCAAACAAAATATTGATTTTAACTTTATCCTGTAAGATCAGTTCATTCACAACGGGTTGCTGTGCGGAAGCACCTAAAAACTCTAAGCGGTAAACATTGCTTTGATGCTCTAAATTGTGCAAGACACGTTCAGGGATTTCTTCGTTAAGTACGGTACGGACAAACTTTTTTGTCGTCGGATGTTGTGGCTCTGAGAATATCTCTAAAACAGTGCCTTCTTCGACAACTCGACCCGCCTCCATTACCGCGACACGATTACATATCTGCTCAATCACCTCCATTTCATGAGTTACCAACAAAATGGTGATATTTTGTTCACGATTAATTTTTTTTAATAATGACAAAATAGATTGTGTCGTTTGTGGGTCAAGTGCAGAAGTGGCTTCATCACACAATAAAATTTTCGGGTTATTGATTAATGCTCGAGCAATACCAACACGCTGTTTTTGTCCGCCTGATAGTTGCCCAGGATATTGGTGTTTTTTATCACTCAGCTCTACATAGGCTAAAATATCATCCACGCGTCGCTGAATTTCTTTTTTGTCGACCCCTGATAGCAATAACGGCATGGCGATATTCTGTGCAACGGTCTTCGTTTCTAACAAATTGAAGTGCTGGAAGATCATGCCGATGCTTTTTTTATGGGCTCGAATTTCAGTTGCACTATGGTGAGCAATATTTTTCCCATTAATGATCACTTCACCTGACGAGGGTTTTTCAAGTTGGTTGACGAGACGGATCAAGGAGCTTTTTCCTGCACCGCTATAGCCAATAAACCCAAAAATATCACCTTCATGAATCTGCAAATTCACATCCTGTAAGGCAGTGAGTGAATGGCCTTCTTTTTCATAGACCTTCTGAATATTTTTAAATGTAATCATCAATCACTCCACATTACTCGTTTGTGGTGTTCGCTGGCTATAGGGGAGAGCAGGTTGCCATTCATCACCTAGTAGCTCCGCTTCAGTGCTATTTTTTACCTGCTCTAAATGTTGCTCATGATGAGCGAGGTACAACTGAGCAGCGATATGTTCAGCCAGTTTCTGCGCGCCCGTATTGGTATTAGGGATCAAACCAATAAGTGGCCCCATACTTAAGGATGCAGCTAAGTTAAAGCAGTAAATATTACTGAGCTTAGGTAACTCACAATCGGTTTTAGGGAGAAATTCAAAGTGATGGCCTAAATAGGGATAGGAGGCAAACTCACTATTTTGTTCAGCTTTAGAAGGGGTATACACATCACCCCATTTACGAATAAAAGGCGCGATGTGATTAAATGCACTGTGGCGCTGCCAATTAATGCGATATCCGGTCGCTAAGATCAGGTAATCGACCACATATTCCCCTGTGGTTGTGGCGATATGCAGTTTCTTACCATTGACGTCTATCTTTTTGACCTGTGTATTAAAGTTAAAATAAGCATTTTCATGCCGAGAGACTCTCAGCGTGCTGCCATGCGGGGCCGGCGTTTTTGCTTTAGCAACATAATCACTGTAATGCCATTTTTGTGCATCGGTAAGCTGGTGATAAGCTTGAGTAAAGCCAGGGTTGCCTGCGACTTTTCCGCGATTCACCCTTGGCATATCTTTCGCTCGGATCAATAATTCAACAGAGCGCGCACCCTGTTCAAGTGCTGTTGCCGAGCTATCCATAGCACCGGCACTGTATCCTACGACCGCAATATCTAACCCTTTAAACCGGCTGTAATCACTACCGGCGTAAGAGTGCTCCCAGTAAGCAGAAGGGATCTCCGCCATAAAGCTTGGAATATTAGGTTCGCTAAAGGATTCCATACCTGTCGCAAGGATCACATGTTGTGCTTGATATTGCTGTTTACCGTTAGGTGTTGCAAATGTGAGTAGGCAACCTTGTGGGTTGACTTGAATATCAGTTAATTGATATTGATTGAAAACCACTGGCGACGTCATGGTTTTAAACCATTGTAGATATTCCCCCCATTGTAAACGAGGAATTTTATCGAGTGCTTCCCACTCATCGTCACCAAACTGAGCTTTAAACCAAGCTTGAAAAGTTAAAGAGGGTGACGCGAGTGCTGGGCCAACCACCTGTTTTGGTGAACGCAATGTTTCCATCAAGGCCGGCGTTTGCCATGGGCCTTCTTGACCTTCTGGGGCTTGATCAAAAACTATCGCATCAATCCCTTGTAATTTAAGGGCAAAGGCTGCCGTAACCCCTGACATGCCCGCACCGATAATTGCAACATCTAATTGATGGTCATCAGACTGGTTTGGCGATAATGACCAGCGGTTTAATGGCAGATTAAGGTTTTGTAGGTCTTGAGTGATTTGCTCTTCCAAAGCATTTAACCCTTTTAGCTGTGTCACGAGATCACTCCTTGTCCTGTTTAAGTTCAAATGGTTCACCGAGTGAGAGCATCAGTCGATTAGCCCAAGAGAAAAAGGCGGTTGATTGGATCAAATCAAGTAGCTCTAGCTCACTTAGCCCTAGTTGACGTAGTGTCTCAACCTGTTGATGCGTGGCTCGTATTGGTGTCGTTGATAGCGCTGTCGTGAAATCCGTAATCGCCGTTAAACGGTCATCAAAACCCTCAGCTAAAATCGCGCCTACTGGCGTTGCGATAAGCTTCTCAACATCCGCTTTACGCTCTTTGGCATATTGGCTGGCTTTACGAGCATGTACCGAAGCACAATAGATGCAGCCGTTCACCTTGCTAACCGCCGCAGCAGCAAATTCACGTTCCCAACGAGGTAAGCCGCCGAGGGTATAAAAGACGCCACGATCGATAAGCGTACGTAGTGTTAGAATGTGACTTTGATGGGCGAGCAGCAAAAAATATTCAGAATTAAGTTGGCCGAATTTTTTCATCACCTGAGCTTCATCTGCTTCTAGCGTCTGTGGATCTCTCGCTTGTAGCCATGATTCCCATCCAAGTTGATCTTGAGTGAAGGCGGTCGGAGCGGGTTGGCCTTGATGAGTGTGTGAGTTGCTATTCCATTGTCCAGCAGTAACTGGCTCAGCAGATTTGGTGATAGTACTGTTACCTTGCAATAATCTTAACCCTTCAATTAAACGGGCTTGATAGGTGACAAAAGTTATTAATTGCGCAAGTAGGATAATATCCGCTTCGTGCCACCCTTGTTCAATTAGGGCATGAATGAGGGAGTAATGAGTTTGTTTTGGCTGGCTAACCAATATGCGTAAATAGTGTTCAGCGGCTTGAAGCGCTGGCGTATTCAAGTGAGGTGAGCGCTGCCCTAATAATTGATTGTAAAAATCGGCTAGCACATGGCTGCCTGTCTGTTCAGCGATAATTCGCGCAAATAAAAACTTAATTTCTCCGGTTAATTGGGGTGACGGTGCGGAAAAAATCGCTTCAAAAGCAGCTTGCGTATTTTCTGTCGCGTTTGAACGTTCTTTCCTTGCGTCTGCTAAGGTAGACTCTGGTGTTATATTGATTAGCGCATCAATTAAATCATAATTTAAAATCGGCATTTCATAACTCACTTTTTTTTAACGTTTTTTATCTCCTTCATTACATATCAAGCGAATCGTTATTCGAACGAACAAATTATTATATTCATATACCTAAAAGGCATATAAAATAGGTTATATATTCTTTTTGTATTAAGTTATAACGAGATGATCTAAATAAGATGTAAAAAATATGATTATACTGGCCACATTATTTACACAGGGTCGTAACATCATGTTGAAACAAAAAATAAAATACTTATCGCTTATTGCTACCGCTGTTATTGCATTAGCTGCATGTAATGATAATAGTGAAAAGGATAATCCGAATAAAAAAGAGATCACTATAGGTTTTGGGGTTGGTAATTATATCGACCAAGTTGAGAAAGGGATTGTACCCATCTTGGAAAAGAAGGGTTATAAAGTCAATTTACGCCAATTTTCGCAAAATAGACAAATAAATCCCGCCTTTGAAGAAGGTTCTATCGATGCCTCGGTAAACCAGAGTCGTGCATATATGGAAGCTTATAATAAGAAAAATAATATTAATATGGTGGCATTAACCGATTCTCCGAGTGCACCACAAAGCTTACGTTCGAATAAACATAAATCATTAGACGAAGTGAAAGACGGTATGATCGTTGCTTTATCCAATGATCCCGTAAATGCAGAGCGCGGCGCACGTATTTTAGAAGAGTTAGGTTGGATAAAAATCAAACCGAATATCAGCACATTAACCTTTAGTGTTAATGATATCGAACCTGCTAAATATCGTTTAGATATACGTGAAACCGATGCAGCTCAGGGATTACGTTTATTAGATGATGTTGATTTTGTTGTTGTTAACGGCAACTATGTTGCCAGCGCTGGTCAGCGTATTGCCGATGGGCTGGTTGTAGAAAATTCACCATTAGAGCATCGGGTGATTGTGACTGTTATGCAAGACAATGTGAATTCCCAATGGGCAAAAGATTTAAAAGAGGCTTTTGAATCTAAAGAATACGCTGATTACATTCGTTCTCAGTCTATTTATGATGGTTTTATTGAACCTCAAGCATGGGCTAATTATCCAAAACCCTAGTCTATTTATTATTTTTTATTATGTTACATTTGACCACCTAATATTTATATTAGGTGGTTTTTTATTTGAGTGATACGATTTTCTCTTCTATTTTTAATATGAAAATTCCTCTCTTTACTGATCTAGACAAATTGTGCTTTTTTCGTTAATTAGTTATTGAACAAGCTAAAAATTAAAAATTGAATTAACGCATCATCAGGGGAATATTATGGAAAATGACTTAATCACAGCACTTAAATTATTAAAGTCAAAAACATGGGTTGATTTAACGCATCCTTTTGATAAAGATTCACCGCATTTTTTTATGTTTGAATCGGCAAGCATAAAGACATTATTTGATTATCCAGATGGTTTTTTTGCGCAACAATTTACTTTTCCAGGCCAATATGGCACACACATTGACGCCCCCTGCCATTTCGTTGAAGGGAAACGCTATCTGCATGAATTAGAACTAAAAGAGTTAGTTTTACCCCTAATTGTGATTGACCAATCAAAAAGAGCGAAGCAAGACCCTATGTTTGCATTTTCACGTCAAGATGTACTCAATTTTGAACAAGAGTACGGAAAAATAGAGCCTGATACTTTTGTTGCACTACGGACTGACTGGAGTCATCGCTGGCCATCTCAGGAGGCGATGGATAACAAAGATGCAGAGGGAAATAATCAGATACCGGGTTGGGGAATTGATGCATTGAAATTCTTATTTGAGGAAAGGAGGATCAAAGCAATAGGCCATGAAACCTTTGACACCGATGCGGCTAAGGATTTTCGTCGCCATAATGCATTATTAGGTGAATACTATGTTCTAGAGCAGGACACCTATCAAATTGAATTGATGACCAATCTGGACAAATTACCGACGAGAGGGGCGGTTATTTTTAATATTGTTGCCAAACCTAATAATGCGAGCGGTTTTCCCGTGCGTTCTTTTGCTATCTTACCTTAATGCTTCCCTTATCTTTATCAACCTGTTGTGAGGCAGGTTGATACCTTTTAGCGATAAATTTATTCGCGACCTCCGTATTTTGCTGAATATCGTTCCTTAGATCGATGGTCAACGAAGGTTATTTATTTCTATATTAATAAATAAATTAACGTTGTTTTAACAATTCCAGCGATAGGGGGGTTGAATGAACTCAAGATCCGTCATCATTACAGGAGGTGGCACAGGGATTGGTGCGGCGTGTGCGCAACTATTCACACAGCAAGGGGATCAAGTTTTTATTGTTGGACGGCGTGCAGAGCCGCTAAATGCAGTTGCACTTGAAACAGGTGCCATTGCTATCGTTGCTGATGTCTCAACTGAAACTTCATGGAACGAAATTATTTTGCCACAAATTAAGCAACATACGAGCACTATTGATGTGCTGGTGTGCAATGCAGGCGGAATGGGGTTGGGGCGTGTTGAAGATATGAATGACCAACAGTGGCATCAAGCGATGAAAGCTAATCTTGATAGTGCTTTTGCGAGTGTTCGTGGTTGTATACCCCTATTAACGCAAAGTCACGGTAATGTCTTATTTGTCGGCTCACTGGCATCGTTGGCCGCAGGTCCGGAAGCGTGTGGGTATGTGACAGCCAAACACGCCTTAATAGGATTGATGCGCTCCGTTGCACGTGATTATGGTCATCAAGGTGTCAGAGCGAATGCGGTTTGTCCCGGCTGGGTTAGAACACCAATGGCAGATGAAGAGATGCAGCCTTTAATGGAGCAGCATCAATTTACATTAGATGACGCTTATCGATATGTATGCCGTGATGTACCGTTACAGCGCCCTGCAACGGCAAAAGAGGTCGCATTGGCATGCCGATTCTTATGCTCTACTGACGCATCAATGATTACAGGTGCTGCACTGGTTATTGATGGTGGTGCAAGCGTCGTTGATTTACCTACACTCGCTTTTACTTAAGGAGCTATTATGATTGAAGAAGTGGCTTTTATCCAAGTTGGCGCATTGTCAGATGGTTTTGCTCCAGATAGCTATATTTTAGAAACCAATAACCAATTAACAGGTAAAACATTTCAATTGAGATTCGCTGAAAAAGACCGGCAAGAAGATATTTCTTTTCCAGCAGATCAACAAATTGAATGGCAAGGTGTGACAATTGATTGCCGTGTTACCTCAATTCGTTCAGGGGTTTATTTCGTCAATTTTATCTCCCCAGATGATTGGCAAGCCAGTGTTACCTTAATTATCAATGAAAAAGACGGTAACTGTGTATTAGTGCAAGGTAAACTCCCTGACGAAGCAGATATTCGCATTTCTGCCTTTAGTAAAGTAGAGCAAAATCGCCCTTTGACAGATGTCGAAGTGGAGATTTATTTTGGCACTTTAGGAGAGGCTCAACGCTCCTTACCAGCCTACACATCTGAATTAATTGGTATGCGCAATATGTATACCTATAATCCAAAAGAGCGCTATGAACATGTTTATCTTAACGAACAGTTTTATGCGTGGCATTGTTTAGATGGGGTCGAAAAGGGGTTAGCTGATGTTGACCGCTGCCACTATATTAAGGTGTCAGAGCAGTTATATTTATTTATTTGGCGTGAGAAAATTATTCCAACACTCGGCATTATCCTGATTGATTTAGATATGATGAGGACGGATGGTGGGATCATGGGGTATCAGGATCAGGCCTTTAGTGCGGTTAGCCTATTTCCCGTTGGGGCGCATGCCACTATTTTAAATAAAACCAGCTATCCGAAATAATTATTTATATGCCACTCGCTATTACGCGAGTGGCATTCTGCTTAAAGCACCAAGACTATCCATGCTGCTGCTAGTAGCATACATAATAAAGCGACGATCCCACCTGATTTGGCAAATTCCGAAAACGAAATTTTCACGCCATAAGCGGCAGCTTGTTCGACCACAATGATACCGGCAAGGCTACCAAAGACGAATAAATTACTTGAAAAACCCGAGCCAAGTACTAAGGCGGCACCTAATGAGTCGGTATTACCGCTGGATGATAAGAAAGGCACCAGTAACATTACTGCGGGGTTATTACCAACAATGGTACTTAACACACCAGTGATCAAGAAAAGTACGATAGGGTTATTTAGCTCAACACCGTTATTCCGTAAATCATTTAACATTTGCTGAGGCAATCCCGTTGATGCAAATGCAGCATTGACGACAAATAATCCCATAATCAGTAATAACAGATTACCATCAACTAATTTCAGCATATCACTTGATGCAATTGAGCGATTTAGCAATAAAAACCCAGCCGCAGTTAATGCAATAAGCTCTCTTGGAATATCACTGATGACGAAAGCGATAATAACAATTAACGTAATAATGCCCGCTTTACTGGTTTCCCATACATCAAGTTTTGTTGCAGGATCAGTAGATGGAGTAGGGGGGGCCGCGGCTCCATCCACGGATGTTTTCGCCAGATACCAACGGTTCCGATAAAGAAAAACTAAAACAGCCCAAGTCAGTGGTAATGAGAGTAAGGCTGGTACAGCCGAAGCCTGGAGTAACCCAACAAATGAAATATCTAGCCCTTGGGCTGCGATCATATTTTGTGGGCTACCGATCAAGGAGCCAGAAGCGCCATTATTTGCAGCAAAGCAAAACCCTAACAAAAAAGGGACAGGGTTTAATCCCCGTGACAATGTAATAGAAACTAATAATGGGGTCATTGCCACCACAACAACATCATTGGTCAATAAAGCAGAAAGTAAACCACCTACAGCAATGAGTACAGCGAGTAACACAGGGGCACTGACTTTGAGCATGGCAACGCGGTTTGCCGTCCAGCTATAAAATCCAGATACGACAAAAGAGGCGGAAACCACCATCAACCCAAATAACATGCCAATAGTACGATAATCGATCGCATTCCATGCTTGAGGAGGGGTAATACTACCAACAGCCATCATGGCTAAGGCACCAATAACAGCAGCACCGGTTCTATCCACTTTAAAACCGGGGAGCTTACCAAACCCCATCGCAATATAAACAAGTAAAAAGATAATGATTGTGAGGCTCATAAACCATTCACTCATATTAGTAAAATTACGGGTAATTTAGCGGTGAAGGATCAATGAAGCAAGTTAGAATAACCTTTAAATAATAATAAGTTGTGAAAAGTCATTTAATGATAATCCTAATCAGTCTGGGTTAAATAAAAAATATTCGATGGATGGCGATCATAACCGTTGAATAGCATTCACAGCAGGTTTATTGGGCAAAGGTTCAATCACATAACGTAGGCTATGGTGTTAGCATGAATAGGCAGCAAATTGCAGTAAAATTTCTTACTGATGGGAAACCAATGGTCCAATAAATGACGCGATAAAAGGGTTCCATTGGTTAGTGCGGAATGTAGATCAAACTAGAATGGGAGAGTTCACTCGATTGCCATTATACTTCCGTTCTCCCAATATATCTTTCTTTCAGTAATGAGGCGTGGATTGCAATATCCAATATCGGTGATGGTGGCAAATAGTTCGCTTGCCCAAGTTGCTGCATGGCATCAATTAAAGGGTTATCAACTCCTAAAGCATAATCTGCCAATAATGTTCCTGCTATGGTTTGTTTTGAGATCCCTGCGCCATTACAACCGCCCGCGCTATACACGCCTTTCATGAGTCTGCCCCAAATAGGAGCACCATTTCTGGTAACGCTGATTGTACCGGACCAAGTATTTGTTATCGGAACGTCAGCTAATTGCGGGTAGATTTTATTGAATAGCTGTTGATGCTGTTGTGTCACTCGATAAGTTTGTTCTGCACTGATCCGCCCACATATCGCAGGGGTAACATGCTGGCGGATCAATATACGCTGATCTTTGGTATAGCGTAACGTTGCGCCAGCAATAGCATTCACAGGTGTTAAGCCCCAGCTCTTCATCGCAGGTAAGCGTTGTTGTTGTTCGAGAGAAAGTGGGGCTGTGATACTGGCAAATGTCGCCATTGCTGCTTGGTTATGATTAATTGGTGTTAATTCTCTAGAGAGTGCATTCGTTGCTAACATAATGTTTGCTGTACGAATATTGCCATAAGGAGTCAGTACCTGTATGGTGGCGCCAGGCTGTATTGCCATAACGGGAGTGTAATTATACACTTTCACATTCTCAGGTAATGAGCGTGCTAAGCCTACCACCAATTTTGCTGGATTAACGAGAATTGAATTTGGTGTGTATATCCCTTTATGATAAAAATGCGTACCTAATTTGTGATAGAGCATCTCCTTATCGAGTAATTGATAAGGTTCACTCATTGTATTGAGATTATCGACATACTCTTGTAAAACACGTTCATTCTTTTTATCAACTTGGCAATGATATTTGCCGGCACTTTCCCAGTCACACTCAATCGCAAACTGTTCAGTTAATGTCGCGAGCTGATGAATGCCTTCTTCAAGCAACGTGCGATAAAATTGGGCTTTCTTTAGTTCGGCCGTTGAACTGCCAATATTATGAGGTAACCCAATAATAAATCCTGAATTTCGAGCAGATGAACTTTCGGCTGCCGTTGCGCAATCAAGGAGAATAATTTTAAGGTTCGGATTGTTGTGTGCAAGTCTTCTTGCAAAAGATAAACCCGCGTAGCCGGAACCTATAACTACCCAATCTGCGTCGGTATTTTGATTTAAGGTCGGATATCGGGGAGTGCGTGAAGTTTCATTTAACCAACCATTTTCGTTTTGATTAAATGGCACGGATGCGTATTTCATCTAATTTTGCCTAATAATATCTTGTGCTAGCGACGATATATGATGGGTATTGACATCATAACCCAAAGGTTAAATAACACTTAAAGATCATGACTATAACGTAAATTTGATTTTTTGATAGTGAAGAAAACTCAATTTCACATAAAACAGAGCGATGCTCGTGTGGTAACAGAGTGATAAAACGCGGCATATTGTTTTCATAAACGCTATCTATATCGAACGTATAAATATTCCATTAATAATCAGTTATATGTTGATTTTTTTACCAATAAGGCAAATAGAGAATCTCCATATTATTGGGGATTCTCTATTCAGTGATTGATAAAAAGGGATGTTAGCGAGGTGATTAGTGTTTTTTATCCTGACTATAGGGTTTAGATGCATCTATCGCATTTAAGCGCTCTTTCCATAGAGGATGGGTACTTAATAGCTTACTCTTCATTTCAGGTGATATGTTAGCCAGCTTGATAAATATTGATTCCATCATCTCTAAAGGGCGTTCTTGTTTTAACATATACTCAATAGCAAATTGGTCAGCTTCTAATTCCATATCCCGAGAGTAGCTCAATGTCATTAATTGATTACCTGAATTTAACAATATGTCTTCAATCCCTGATGATTTGCGCAGTATCCACATGCTGACAAATTTTAACGATGATGAACTCACTAAAGAATTCATTATATGATGATGATAATGATGGCCCATTTCATGTAATAAAACGGAAACAAGTTCATTTTCATCTTCAATTAAGTTAACTAACTCATCAGTAATGATGATTGTACCGTCAGTTAATGTTAATGCGTTGGCTTGTTTCGGGTAGTCTCTAAAAATAAGCCGTGGTTTTAAATCATAATTATTAAATTCTTGAGGTGTAATTCTTTCAAATAGCGCCTTAAGTTCTTGCTGCTTTTTTAATGGCAATTTACTTGGTTCAAGTACACTTTCATCTAAGAGTACGAGTGTTTCTTGGCCAAGGTGCATTTGAATTCGAACAGGAGCCTCTTTAGCAATAATCGATGCCATTGATGGTAGAAAGAATTGGAAAAAGAGATATACCATAGGAATAATACAGGCTAGTAAATACAGGCTAGCCATTTTATAACGTTCTAAAAAGTGAATAACACCAAAATGGAGTTTGCCTTTTTTTAGAACGAGTTTGTTACGTAAATGTTGCTCTTTATCACAGGTAAAACATCCACCATCAGAAAAATAGATAGAGTCTGGTAGTGTTCCTAGTGGTTTTGATAAATGAATATCTTGGTATAGATATGTTTTAACTTCATCGTTAACGTGAAGAGTAATTTGATGCTTATCATTATCTAACTCAATAAAGGCACTGTGTTTCAGTGCCTTTTTATTATAAGTATATTCACCCACTATGTTCACAACGATAATCCAAAGTCGAAGGAATCAAGCGTTTCATCATGAAAAGAATTGGAGTGAGTCTCATCATGAGCGAGTTCATTCTCTAGAGACATATCGCCTGTAATTTTAGTGTTCATGGCGAAATATCGTGCATGGCGAATTTGAGCAATAGGTGTAGCTAACCCTAGCGTAAATATAATAATAAGACTATTAGAGAACAGTAAAATTAGGTAAGAAAAATAGGTGATGGATGAGCTAAATTTTAGCTCGTTACTGAATTCTAATTTATTGAAAAACTCACGTCTCATCATGATATGAATGTAACTATAAGAGAAGAAAAACCCTACGTATAAGTATAAATATATGAATAAAAACAAAAAAACAGGTGGTTCTAACTCACTGAAGTTGCTTTCGTGTATGATAACGGTTTTTATCATAGAGATGATGCTAAACCCGCTTAAGATGATGAAAGGAACCAGTATTAAAAAAGCGATACTATAAATTTTAGCCACTGCCCGATAATTCATTTTTAGCTTAAATGCAGATTTGCCAAAGTAAAAGTTATTTGCGAAATACTCATACAATTGTTTGGTTCTTATTGCAAAAATGGCATATAAAGAAATCGCTATTAATAACAAAGTCGCGTATGTGCCGATAAAGTATCTACTCAGATTTATATGTTCATTGGTATTCGCTGAACTAAAGATAGCGATTAAACCTATGACTTGTCCTACCAAGAATGAAAAAGCAATTGCACCTAATAAAAGTAATAATGGAAGGATAAAAAAGTACCAATACCCTTTTTTATAACTGCCGAGAAAATTAAATCTTACATTTCTATAGCTTGTCATAATGGCATGGAAACGACATGAGCGAATAATAAAGTAAGGTAGCATCAAGAAAAACAGGGACAGAATAACATATGCTATTGGTTGGAAAAGATAGTTAACGGCTAAATATAATGCAAAAAAGAAAAATATAATAAGCCTAGATACTAGAATCCTTACAGGTGAAGCATGATACTCAAGACGTGAGCCATTAACCTCAGTATTACCTAAGAAGTAGCGTCGGGTTCTGACGGTGGCCCAAGCTGAATATATACCTAGAGTGAGTATCGTCAATAAAACATTCACTATCCATATAAAGAAATACTCAGTATTGTCACCATGAAATTTAACATGATGAACTTGACTACGTATATCTTCCTTTTCAATATCGATATCCAAAAGGTTTTTTGTTGCGTTTTCCATAAGGTTACTCTATTTATGTTTTATTTACAGTGTGCTGGGGATATAAAAAGTAACTTACATTTTAAAACGCTATACGTAGACAATTAGGCTGAAACTAATGAGATATAACGCATAGTGATGTGTATTTAGATGAAAATGACAGTGGTTAGTGAATTTTCAAGTATAAAATACAGCAAGCTAAATATGATACAACGGTTTATTCGTTAAAAATGTAAATTCCCAGCTTTACCAATCACAAATTTTGTGACTTAATCTAAATTATTATTAAGTAAAACTCAATATAAATAAATCATCATATGAGAATTTTTATCTTCATAAAGGGACAACTTATGGTTGTTTATTAGCTTTAATAGAGTAAAAGAGTTAATTCAAGAATTATCCTATTTTGAGTGAATGTACTGTATGATTCATCACTTTATATGGGACATGTCTGGATTTGATGATTTTTATCATGAAATGGAAAGCTTTCTTTTTTTAGATTATTGGGACTGCCGATACTATAGTGGTTCATTTATAGCGAGTGACAATAGCATTTTTGATTTATCGACTCTGTTGGTTCAACATTGATAACAGTAAAAATCTCTTTATCTAAGGAAATAAAAATGATAGGTCGCACAGTTAATAGGGAGTGCAACAACTACCAGAGACAAAAAATATATTCCATCGGGATAGAGGATTTGTATTGATGTTACTTAGCTAATGAATAGTAAAAAATACGGATACGTTATTTAGATTAGAAGATATGTAATTTCAGATATTAATGATGGTTACTTTCACTCTCCACACAAAATGGAGAATGAGTTAGAAGTAAGAAATATCCGAACGTTGTAAGGTAATTTATATCCCTTTAGTTAAATGGACATAACGAATCCTTCTTAAGGGCTAGTTGTAGGTTCGATTCCTACAGGGGACGCCATGATAAGCGGAATAGGTGATAAAAGGTAATTTGAGTTTGTTGAAATGCGTATTAATAATAATTTTTACTAAGCAGTAATCCCTTTCGTGAGGCTGTTATTAAATGCTATACATAATACAAAAGCTCATAAAATGTTTTAGATGCGTTATCAGAAAAAACAGTAATAAATTTAGACGTTGCAAAGCATTGCGTTAGGCAGGTGAATGCATTCATGGAGGATGCTATTTATCCTGTAATTAGATTTATTTTCTATCGACCCAAACGTCGTGGATTAGTCGGGATAGCTAAACCAGCTCCTTAATGAGTAGGCTTCGCCAATGTAATGATAGCGCGTTATGGCATTCATTCTCCTCGCTCATATCTTAGCGATGGCGTAAACTTATTTTAACTTAAATGCGGTTGTATTGTGTTTTTTCACATATCGGAGATGGTCATGTCGGCTTCGTTATTGACAAAACAGAATCATGGAGATACCGCACGACCTAATGTAGCAGTTGAACAAGATTAGTGATGATAGCTGAGAACGAACAGCAGGCGATGTATTTGCTAAATTACATTAGAACGGAGTGTTTACAATAAGTTAAAAGAATTCTGCAAGCTTACTTAAGGCTTTTATGGCTGAAATTGCCACATCCTTATTGGGGTCCTTGCACAACTCAATAAGCCTAGAAATAGCAGTTTGCTGTTCAATCGTTGCCTTGTAATCTCCGAGAGCGGTGATTGCGGCTATTTTAACATCGTCATTACCTCTATTTGTTAATTCAACGAGTGTATGAATTATATTATTTTCCATATAACTTACCTTCAAATCCATATTTGATTTCTCATTTTGATATATTAAATGGAATTAAAGAATATTTTCATTCATTTATTGAGCGCTAAATGAAATTAATTGTTATTTTAACTCGGAATATGTTTGGAATCTAACTTAAACGGGTAATGGATGTCACAGTGCTGGGATTTAGTTAAAGCAATGTGGGGCCTTGAATAACATGCCTTTGAGGAATCAATCGCTTTTTGATGGGGGGCTTGATTAATGTTGTCTATTAGCTATGGTGGCTAATAAGTGACTTTGAGATGAAAACCTTTTACACGCGCGCAAGCAACAAGGAACAGTGTTAACTTATTCATGACGAGATGAAACCGGAAAAGAGGCCGAAAGTAAAATACAGGCTTGACGTATAAAAAATGGTTTAGAGGGCATTAGCAGGCAAGTTGATTACTATTGTTAGTGCCTAATGTGCTAATACGCTATGCGGTGATGTAAAGCCGACAAAACACAGCCAATGCCGCAGTAATGCTAGATAATTGATAGCATGAAGAGCTGAACAGACTTAGCCACATTAGGGCATTGATACTCAATGTTGATTAATGGTGTACAAGAGAAAATCATTGCTGCTATAGGGTAACGAACAGAATTTGCCAGAGCAGTTTCAGTTTTGTCGTGCAGCAAGACACGCAAAACTAATGTCAGGATATAACTTGATAGTATGAAGTTTTTCTTTTTATCGAGTCTATTAAAACTTTGCGCCAGTGGACGATACATTAAAACATCAACCATCATCATCGGTTTGTTTATAGGCGTTATCTTGGAATTACGTTTAGTTTCATTGGGGTAATAAAAGTGTGTGAGACCCCATATTCCCCTGAGAAATATTTATTCAGTTTAGTATTATTTAACTCAACGGACAGGTAAAGCAGGTTTTTAGTGGGAGGATAGCGGGTTTATTGGCTTACAGTGGCGTCCCCTGCAGGAATCGAACCTACAACTAGCCCTTAGGAGGGGCTCGTTATATCCATTTAACTAAGGGGACATAAATTATGTTACAACGTCCGGCATTCTACTTCTGACTTCTAATTGAATCAAGTTGTTACGTGGAATTTCTTTTATAAAAGAGTAATAAACTATAGTTTTAGGTGATCTTTTGCGCGATATGTTAATGAAACTATAAAAACACGTAATGTTATTATTGAGGGTAATTATGGCGTGAATTGCTCATCCTATGCAGGGATAAGCCGTAAATCGAGATTCGCATTTTTGATGAGTAATGCTAAGTAAACTCAGTGAGCGCCGATGTTTATCGCTTATCTTAAAAAGCCCATTCTAAGCCTCGTGAACACTGTACTGTTTATTACTCCATTGTAACGGATACAGTTAGCCAATCGTGCATTTGATCACTTTTCTTATAAAAACAATATACTTAATAATGTATACTTAGCGTTATGGTTGCTTGGTCATATTGAGCACTCAAATTGGTTAACAATTATATTTATTTGGTTTTAATATAAACGCATTGGTTTATAATTTGAATTGAAGTGCCATGGCTGGTGGTACAGGGAATGGAGAGTATTATGAAGTTTCGCATGAGTGGCGTTCTTCTTGCGGGGGTTTTGCTTGTTGGGTGTTCAAGCTCAATTAATCCTGAAACTCAGGAGCGCTCAGATCCGCTTGAAGGTTTTAACCGAGCGATGTTCAATTTTAACTACAATGTGTTAGATCCCTATATCTTAAGGCCGGTTGCCGTTGCTTGGCGCGATTATGTACCTATGCCTGCACGAAATGGTTTAACGAACTTCTTTGTCAACCTTGAAGAGCCAGCCAGCATGCTGAACAGCTTTTTACGAGGTGAAGTCAGCCAAGGGTTTAAACACTTTAACCGTTTCTTCCTTAACACCGTCTTTGGTGTTGGAGGACTCATTGATGTAGCTTCAATGGCTAACCCGCAGTTAGCAAAAGAAGATCCTAAACGTTTTGGTAACACATTGGGTTACTATGATGTAGGTTATGGTCCTTATGTGGTGTTACCTGGTTACGGTAGTTTTACACCACGTGAAGAGGGCGGTAATTTAGTTGATGATCTTTACCCAATGTTGAGCTATCTGACATTCTGGATGTCGGCAGGTAAATGGGCCTTAGAAGGCATCGAAACGCGTTCCCAGCTACTCGATTCGGATGGATTGCTGAAAAATTCGTCTGATCCTTATTTGTTGATGCGCGAAGCATATTTCCAGCGAAATGATTTCTTATCAAGTGGTGGGGAGTTAAAAGCGACGGTAAATCCAAATGCCTCAGCTATCGAAGATGATTTAGATTCTATCGATTAATGACAGGAAGCTATCACTCTCTTTTGCTATGTATGGCATCAGAGAGTGATAAGAGTATTATTCATTGCCTCGTTTTCCTCGAGAAGTGATTGCATCAATCAGAGCAATAACACCTAAAACACCAATAAAGCCAACCGTAAACAGTGTTCCCATAAATACCTCCTCTCTATATCGTCATATTAACCTCTTTAGAATTAACGGTTAGCTTACGATTATTGCTTAAACGTTAATTTATTTTTCCTATATGCTAGCGGCGCTACGCCGAACCAGACAATGACTACATTGTACTAGACGTAGTGACAAGAACATGCAGGGTGTGTGATGTTATGAAAATGAATTGCAAAACTATTTACAACGAAGTGATCGAGAAAGAAGAAATTGAAATAGTTTTACAGTGATAAGCCCGATAAATCATTAGTTAATACTAAGATAACATTCAAGCCACAATTTAATTTATAGATTTACAGGGATAAAAGTCAAGAGCACTTCAGGTCTGAACGGCCTCAAACTCACTTTTAGGAGGATTTAAAGTAGTGTATTTTTCTGTTTTAATAATTAATGGTTACTTATTATCAAGAAAATCGAATGTAAATTAGTTAATTATTTTGTAAAAAGGTAAATTTTTGGTGTGAGAGTTTTTATTTCTGCTTGTCCGTGTTTTCGGTTTATTGCAGCTACGACATATAAGATGGAGACAGTAACTAGGTTAACACTCTTTTTTATCCTTTTAGGACTAAAAAGAGAGATTGGTGCCAATTAAAATGAGTTATCGTTTTCATTAATGACGTTCAGAAGATAATGGGAGAATCATTTTAACGATTATGTTCCTTAAACAAGAAACCCCATGTAGAAAAGCATGGGGTTAGCTAACGGTTTGGCAGAGGGATCATCCCCTGTTATTTATTTGCATCGACACAATTAGAATGTGTAGTTGAAGTTCACACCATACAACCAGGCTGACCCTTCAGATTTAAACTCATAAGCAGGAAGTGGCAGTGCGTTAGTTTCTACTAGCTTCTCAGATATGTTGACTTTTTTACCGTACATATAAGAAATACCCAAGTCTACAGAAGCATTTTCATTAAATGCATAGGTTGTACCCGCACTTAACCAATAGCGATCTTGGTCTGGGATGGAAATTGAACGGTATTTTGTCGGTACAGGGCTTTCGTCATAGGCGATACCTGTACGGAATGTCCAGTTATCATCATAGTAATAGGTTGTACCTACTGCGAAACGCCAAGCATCTTTAAAGTTTTCAGCCTTGTGGAATAATTGCTTTCCATCACTACTACGATATGCTGTTAAATCTTTGAATTCACTCCAGCCAGTATAAGCTACGCTGTAGTGCAATGCCCATTTTGGAGCAACTTTATGGTAACCTGAGAACTCCCAAATATCAGGAAGGTTTAGGTCAAGCTTACCTTTGATTTTTTCACCATCAGTGCCGACAATACCAGCGCCATTAAGGTAAGGGTTATTACTTGGAAGGTCATTTGAGTACTTACCATCTTTAAACTTGACGGTAACTTTAGAACGATAGGTTAAACTAAAACGGTTATCTGGATTGAGTTCGTAGAGGATACCTGCGTTCCAGCCGTAGCCCCAATCATCGCCTGTCAGTTTTGCCATTGTGGTACTAGCAGGAATAGGTGGTAATCCAAGTTTTGGTGTTAATTTACCTAAATCACCTGCATGGCGAGTGATTTCAGCATCGGCATAAACCGCATTGACACCTAAACCAAAACTAAAGTTATCATTTAAACGATATGCACCACTTAAATTTAAGTTGGCTGTTTTCAGGTCAGTTTTACCGCCAATAGGGCCTGCTGCATAGTTTTTACTAAAGTCAGTTGCGAGGCCAAAGTTGGTGGTCATTGATGTACCTACCGCCCACTTATCATTGATAGGGAAAATGAAATGCGCGTTAGGCACGAGAGCGCTTGGTGCAATATCATTTGCGGTTAAGTTACTGCCTAAAGGAGATGCTCCACGCCCTTTAATATCAACACTTGGGTCAATATAAACTGCACCGACTGAAATGGCTGGGCGATCAAATAACATCATTGCAGCAGGGTTACGACTACCTTCACTTGCGTTGTCACCGAGTGCGCCGGCTCCCGAAAATGCACGTCCGAGCGCAGATGTGGAATATTCATTAAGCAAAAAACCAGCGGCGCCCGCATTAGATGAAACTATTGCCACTGCTATTGCTAAAGCTGATCGAGTAAATAGGTTTTTCTGGCTCATGACCAAAACCCTCTTGTTTATTATGTATATTAGGCGACTTCTATCGCAAGAAGCGCAGAATTGTAGGGTCGCTTGCCTCTATGACAAATCAGACCAGTTACTAGAGTATAGGTCTGACCACCTCATATGTTGCAAGCATGTTTTTCGTTTATATACAAATTGTTTTCAAAATTGCGATGTATTTAACAAAATGGCAACATCCGTTGGGCGTAATTCTGTCATTGATGAGTATTTATGGGGTTAGATCAAACTTATCTCAGATAGTCAGGGAATAGGCTTGATATACACTGGTTTTTCTCTCTTTTTCAGCGTTATGATAGCAACTTAACAGTTTGTTGATTTGGAGAGTAAAATGACTGATGCGATTAACCGTTGTAGCGCGGAAGAAACTGCTGCTTGCTGCTGTGTAGATGTGGGTACAGTTTTAGATAATAAAGATTGCACTGCATCGTATCAGCATGTTTTCGCGAGCCATGAAGAAGCGGAATCTATGTTGAAACAGCTAACTGAAAAGGCCAAATCTGTTGAGTCAGAACCTTGTGCTATCGACCATTCCATCACCAATGTTGAAGGTGGTGTTGAGTTGTCTGCAAACTTTACTTTTAGTTGTGAAGCAGAAAGTCTGATTTTTCAATTAGGCTTACGCTAATCAAACAACTGATTAACTCTTTATCTCCTTCACTATAGTCTAATTGCGCTATAGTGAAGGTGTTTTTCTATTTAATTCCCTTTATTTTCTGCTCAACTCTTTTCTGCTTTCATTAATATTCATTAAGTTGTGTGCAAGCTCGCATTTTCTTAATGTCGCTATTTTCTGAATGTAACGTTTATGTTAACAATATTAAACAGGTCAGACCTCTTTAGCGAGGGTCAGTTAGCCACAAGCACTTTTTTAACAGGTTACGAGAATCGGTTAAATATAAATAAGTTACACCTATTATTTTAAAGTGCGGGTTTCACTTGTGGCTACAGAAACCAGCATGAAAGGTTTAGAGGTCATAAAAAACGGTTTATCACTTTTTAGCAGGAGCTACCATGAATCAACTTTCCCATCATGGCGAAAGCACTTATGCAGCAAAAGAGAGGATAGCAATTATTAGCGGCCTCCGTTTACCTTTTGCCAAGCAAGCCACAGCATATCAAGGTATTGCTGCGGTTGATCTGGGAAAAGCTGTTGTTGCAGAACTGCTAAGTCGAAGCGGTATTGAAAAACAACTTATTGAACAGCTGGTGTTTGGGCAAGTGGTACAAATGCCAGAAGCCCCGAATATTGCGCGGGAGATAGTGCTCGGTACAGGTATGAGTGTCTCGACGGATGCCTATAGTGTTTCTCGCGCTTGTGCGACGAGTTTCCAGGCTATGGCAAATATTGCTGAGAGTATGATGGCTGGTCATATCTCAGTTGGTATTGCTGGAGGTGCAGATTCATCTTCTGTATTACCTATCGGGGTTTCCAAGAAACTTGCAGCAACGCTTTTGTCATTAAGTAAAGCGAAGTCATTCGGGCAAAAGCTTTCATTGATGTCGAAATTACGTCTAAAAGATCTGTTACCTGTCGCACCCGCCGTTGCAGAATATTCGACAGGTTTACGGATGGGGGATACGGCGGAGCAAATGGCGAAAACGTATCACATCACTCGTGAGCAGCAAGATGAGCTTGCGCATCGCTCACATCTGCTCGCGACCAAAGCTTGGGAAAGTGGTGTTTTGGAGCAAGAGGTGATGAGTGCTTACATGCCGCCATTCAAACAAGCCTTCACTCAAGATAATAATATCCGTACAAATTCAGTTTTATCTTCTTATGCAAAGTTAAAACCTGCATTTGATCGTAAACACGGTACGGTGACGGCAGCCAATAGTACACCACTGACCGACGGGGCGGCCGCCGTGCTAATGATGACGGAATCTCGTGCTAAAGCATTAGGTTATACCCCGTTAGGTTATATACGTAGCTTTGCTTTCTCTGCTATTGATGTTTGGCAAGATATGCTGTTAGGCCCTTCTTATGCGACACCAATAGCGCTTAAACGTGCGGGGTTGACGCTACAAGATTTGACATTAATCGATATGCATGAAGCTTTTGCCGCTCAGACGCTAGCGAATCTTAAACTCTTTTCTAGTCGCCAATTTGCTCAAGAAAAATTGGGGTTATCAAAAGAAATTGGTGAAGTAGATATGGATAAGTTCAATGTGCTTGGTGGGTCTATTGCTTATGGTCATCCATTCGCTGCAACAGGAGCGCGTATGGTGACACAAACACTGCATGAATTACGTCGCCGAGGTGGTGGGTTTGGTTTAACAACAGCATGTGCTGCTGGTGGGTTGGGCGCTGCAATGATTTTGGAGGTGGAATAATGACGCACCATTCAGAAACAGGGGTTCAAGCAGGCCTCGTGCATGAAGCTTTTCGCCTTGAAGTTCATGCCCAAACAGTGGGGGTCATTTTCATTGACGTACCAAATGAAAAGGTCAACACATTGAAGGCTGAGTTTGCACAACAGTTCCTCTCTATTTTACAGCAAGCACAGTCGACACCTGGTTTAAAAGGATTGGTGATCACCTCTGGGAAAAAAGACAGTTTTATCGCGGGCGCGGATATTAGCATGATTGCTAACTGCCAAAGTAAAGAGCAAGCCAGTGAGTTATCTCGAGAAGGGCACCTGCTTTTCGAAAAGCTAGAAAACTATCCTTTACCTATTGTTGCGGCAATCCATGGAGCCTGTCTCGGTGGTGGGTTAGAACTTGCATTAGCATGCCATGTCAGAGTGTGCTCGAATGACGATAAAACGCGTTTAGGCCTACCTGAAGTCCAATTAGGCTTACTTCCCGGCTCAGGTGGAACCCAACGTTTACCAAAATTAATTGGCATACCAAATGCACTGGATATGATGTTAACGGGTAAACAGTTACGCGCGAAACAGGCACTAAAAATGGGGTTAGTGGATGATGTCGTGCCTGAAACCATTCTGTTAGATGTCGCTATTGCAATGGCGAAAAAAGGTAAAATCCAACGCGCGCCTATTCATTGGCAACATCGTTTATTAAGCAGTAATTTATTACGTAATAAAGTCTTTTCCAGCGCCAAACAAACCGTAATGCGCAAAACGAAAGGCCATTATCCTGCTCCAGAGAAAATTATTCAGGTTGTCAAAACAGGGGTAGAAAAAGGGGCTAAAGCCGGATATGAGGCAGAAGCCAAAGCGTTTGGCGAGTTAGTGATGACACCAGAGTCAGCCGCACTAAGAAGTTTATTCTTTGCGACAACGGCATTAAAAAATGAAACGGGCTCTAGTGCAAAACCACTCGCATTTAAGCAGATTGGTGTGTTAGGTGGCGGTTTAATGGGAGGGGGGATTGCATTTGTCACCGCAATGAAAGGTGATCTTCCTGTCCGTATTAAAGATATTAATGAGAAAGGCATTACCCATTCACTGCGTTATAGCTGGGATCTATTAACGCAAAGAGTTAATAAAAGGCGTATGCTTGCTCGCGAGCGTAATGCAGTGATGGCAAAAATATCGGGCACGCTAAATTATCAAGGGTTTGAGCACGCTGATATTGTGGTTGAAGCTGTCTTTGAAGATCTCTCACTAAAACGAAAGATGGTTGCAGAGGTACAAGAGGTCACCCACGGGAAGGCGATTTTTGCCTCGAACACCTCTTCATTACCTATTCATCAAATCGCTGAAAATGCAGCTCATCCTGAAAAAGTGATTGGCCTACATTATTTTAGCCCTGTTGACAAAATGCCACTGGTTGAAGTGATCCCTCATCAGCAAACAGATGCAGAAACCATTGCGACGGTGGTGGCTTTTGCGAAACGCCAAGGTAAAACGGCCATTGTTGTGGGGGATGATGCAGGCTTTTATGTGAATCGTATTTTAGCGCCTTATTTGTGTGAAGCGGCTGAATGTTTAATGAGTGGCGAATCAATTGAACATATTGATAGTGCGCTTGTTGATTTTGGCTTCCCTGTTGGGCCATTTAACTTATTAGATGAAGTCGGTATTGATGTCGGAACTAAAATTTTACCTATTTTAGTCAATCGCTTTGGTGATAGGTTTAAGGCTCCTGAGCTTCTGGATAAAGTGAATAAAGACGACCGTAAAGGCAAGAAAAATGGGAAAGGCTTTTATTTGTATGGGCATCAACCCGCATCTAAATTGATGTTCTGGAAAAAATCTAAAAAGCGTCAGGTAGATAGCAGTATCTATTCATTAATCGGTATTCAGCCACAAAATCATTTGAGCAAAATTGATATTGCTGAACGCTGTGTGATGTTGATGCTCAATGAGGCTGTTCGCTGTTTAGATGAGAATATTATCCAAAATGCACGAGATGGGGATATTGGCGCGGTATTTGGTATTGGCTTCCCGCCATTCTTTGGTGGGCCATTCCGATATATGGATAACTTAGGTATTCAAAAAACAGTAGATACGATGAATCAGTTAGCTGAGCGTTACGGTGATAAATTCCGCCCTTGTGAACGCTTGTGTCAGATGGCACAAACAAATGAAACCTTTTTTCCAGCAAACAAAAGTTGAGTATTGTGAAGCCACTTTCAAGCAGCCATAACGGTGGCTTCTTTAATTAACAACCTGAAATACCACTTAGCGTACAACTGTGTATTTTAAGGTACGATGATGTAACCAAAAAGCCTGATGTATTTGCTTTAATATAGCAATCATCGGGTTTTTTATTGATTGAAAATAGAAAAAGTTAGATGGCCTCTAATGTAGTTAATTGGTAGGTCAGAGGGGCCGATGGGAGCGGGAGCAATAAGGTAATTAGGCCACTGCTGCATGCTTTTCAGACAAAATTAAACGCAAAAAATTACTTAAATCATTTTATTTGTCGGTAGTTTGATGCAGAATCACTTTTCGCCCCACTGATGGTGACTCTGACAATAAATTATTTTAACAAAAAGATTAGCCAGTGTTATTTGCTAGGCTACTCAGATGGTGGATTATGCAAGTTTATATTATGCGTCATGGTGATGCCGCACTACAGGCCGCAAGTGATGCGGCAAGAGCGTTAACTCAAAAAGGGAAAGATGATTCGGTATTGATGGCTCAATGGTTGAATAAACGTCATCCAGAGATTGATCATGTCCTAGTAAGTCCTTATCTTCGAGCAGAGCAAACACTACAAACTGTCCGTGAACATCTTAGCCTACCTGAACAAGCTACGGTAATGGAGATGTTAACACCCGGTGGGAATGCGGCATTTGTGGCAGATCATATTCGTGACCTAGCAATAATGGGAGCGAATGCCGTATTGGTGGTGTCTCATCTACCTCTTGTCGGGTATTTAGTTTCAGAGTTATGCCCTCATGAAGCCCCTCCGATGTTTATCACTTCTTCGATTGCCTGCATTGAAATGGATGTGAAGCACCATAAAGCCCATTTAGATTGGATGCTCAGCCCAGCTCAATTACTCTCAGTCAATCAGTAATGGCGACCAGTTAGCCCCTAGGGGCTTTTAAACGGTCTGTTGTCGTGATGAAAAATGGCTAACGTTGTATTGTGTAATATGAAGACGCTGAAAATTGCTAGCGCCTAATGTGTTCTTGAGTTTCAATTAATAAGAGTAGTGACGCATTCCCGCCCCATTCTTTAGGTGCTTGATGAAAAGCAAGAATATCTGGGTGTTGGGCTAACCACAGTGGCGTTTGCTGCTTTAAAATATGCTTACCATGGCCGTGCATAATGCACGCACAAAAGACATTTTCGCGTTTACATGCGGCAATCAGCGCCCCAATTTCCTGTTTCGCTTCTAATTGCGTTAAGCCATGCAAATCAAGAAAAAGTTCAGGAACATAATCGCCTCGACGCAATTTTTTCAGTTCGTAAGGGCTAGAGCCGGGTTTCAAATAGCGAGTTGGGCCTTCATCTTCCAATTGAGGTTGAAATTCATCTGAAAAATAAAATGAAGCATCGATTTGTTCTTGTTGGACTTTTTTACTTGAAGGATGAGTGACTTTTGTTCGCACAGGAGTATGCAAGATTTGATCTTGTGCTATCTTTTTTGTGCCGCGAATAGCTTCTTTAAATAGATGAATGTCATCTTTGTCTAATTCAAATTTATTTTTCATTCGATTAATTATCTTAGCTAGCTGTTTAATTATCTTTTTCAGATAGTACTTATCTACATTAGTGTAACCTATTTTTGATGACGAAGGTTATAGCTGTGGATTATAAGATTTAACTAACAAAATTTTAACGTTATGGGCAGTTTACATTGACAATTGTAGCTGTATTGACTAATTGTATATACATATATATACCTGTTATCTATTGCAGTGGTAAATGTACTTATTAAACCCATAGGATCTGTTATGTCATTTAAAACACTTGCTCATGATGTCGTCTGGCGAAATGGCCGCATTGCTACAATGGATCTGGGATCTAACGTGGCATATGGACTCTTAGAAAATCACGATATGGTCACGCGAGAGAATAAGATCGTGGCGATTGAACCAAAAGGTGAGTTAGATACAGCTAATTGTAAAGTAGTGGATCTAGAAGGGCGCTTAATTACACCAGGTTTAATTGATTGCCATACGCATTTGGTTTTTGGTGGCAATCGTGCGGCCGAGTGGGAGCAGCGGATGAATGGTGTCTCTTATGAGACTATTAGCCAACAAGGTGGTGGGATTAACTCTACTGTACGTGCCACGCGAGCGTTAAATGAAGATGAACTCTATCAGGTTTCACAACCGCGATTAGAGGCGCTGATCCGTGAAGGTGTCACAACCATTGAGATGAAGTCAGGCTATGGCTTGGATTTGAAGAGTGAGCAAAAACAGCTCATGGTTGCCAAAAAATTAGCCGAAGCATACCCAGTAACAGTCAGTTCAACTTTGCTATCAGCGCATACGGTACCGCCTGAGTATAAAGATAAAGCTGATGAATATATTGATCTAATTTGTACGGATATTATGCCAACATTGTGGCAGCAAGGGTTATTTGAAGCCGTTGACGTCTTTTGTGAGACGGTGGGCTTTTCGCTAGAACAGAGCCAAAAACTATTTGCAGCCGCACAAAAATTGGGGATCCCAGTCAAGGGGCATGTTGAGCAGTTGTCCAACCTTGGAGGCAGCGAACTGGTTGCTAGTTATCGGGGGTTGTCGGTTGATCATATTGAGTATCTTGATCTTAATGGTATTCGTGCACTAAAAGAGAGTGGAACAGTAGCCGTTTTACTTCCGGGCGCCTTTTATTTCTTGAGAGAGAAAAAATTGCCACCTATAGAACTGTTGCGTGAACATCAAATACCAATGGCGGTATCAACGGATTTTAACCCTGGCACAAGCCCTTTCGCTTCACTACGTATGATCATGAATATGGCTGCTGTACTATTTAGATTAACACCTGAAGAAGTATGGGCTGGAGTTACTTGTCATGCTGCGAAAGCATTAGGTCGCGAGGCAAGCCATGGACAGCTTAAGGTCGGCTATCAGGCTGACTTTGTGGTTTGGAATGCGGTTGACCCCGTTGAGATGATTTATGAGCAAGGTAGCCAGCCATTATATATGCGAGTTTATCAAGGCAATATTAGTCATCATAACTCATAAGTGAATTAAAGTATCAGATAGTTTGCACGCTGGTGGAGTAGGAACGGGATGAGAATATAAACCGTTCCTTCAAATAGAATAATGTCGATAAAATCAGCTGATTATTAGTTATTTTTGTTAGAAATTCATTAAATCATAAAATTCCTATTGTTTGGTGTTGCCAACATTATCAATTTGTTGTGTGGTAATATATGCCGTAAGGGGTTTTTGTTAGCCTTTAATTGGTAAATAGACTTGTAGGATATTTACAGAGGGTTAAGTTTTATTTGCGACTGTCAGAATATCCGCTATTTGATAGCACAACTTAATAGTATAACGGTAACCCTAAGTTTTTACTTTAAGGGTTTGGCATTTTACTTTTTAAAATGGAAACGATTGTGACAGCAGAAAAAAAAGGTAATAGAGACAACCCGATCCCGCTCTATTTGCAAGTAAAACAGTTAATAACAGAAAAAATCCATACAGGTGAGTGGCAGGCGAATGATCGTGTTCCCTCGGAATCTGAATTGGTCAAACAATTCGAATGTAGCCGTATGACGGCAAATCGTGCATTAAGGGAGCTGACAGCAGAAGGGCTGTTAGTCAGGGTTCAAGGGGTCGGTACATTCGTCGCAGAGCCAAAAGGCCAATCAGCGCTATTTGAAGTTCATAGCATCGAGTCCGAAATTCTGGCAAGAAATCATCAATATAGCTGTAAAATTATCAAGCTAGAAGAGGTTGCTGCATCGGTTTCGTTGGCTGCGGAATTGAATATCGCCCCTGAAACAAGGGTATTCCATTCAATTATTATTCATTACGAAAATGATGTACCAGTGCAAATTGAAGATCGGTATGTCAATGCGCTAGCGGCTCCTGATTATCTACAACAAGACTTTTTGACCATCACTCCTCATGATTACCTTTCTATGGTGGCGCCATTAACAGAAGGTGAGCATATCGTTGAGGCCATTGAAGCCGATGAGCGCGCTGCTAAATGGCTGAATATTGCGTTAGGCTCTTCTTGCTTATTAATTTCAAGACGTACATGGTCCCAATCATTTGTGGTGACTAGCACGAAATTATTATTTCCGGGGCATCGCTATAAATTGAAAGGGCATTTTACCTCTTAGTATCTCAAGGCAACGCTATTTTATGGGGTTGCTTTCCTAGCGTATTTTATCGAATAAATGTTGAAAATCACGTCTATATTGACCATGAGTAGAGGGTTTATCTTAATCTCATGGTGAATTTTGATATTTCCCGCTAAAACCCTTGAAAGATGTGAATTAATTGTAAATTTAATGTGATCTCACTGGCAGATTTAGAAGAAAATTTAACCACCAATTTGATGTGGTTTTTTTATAATCCATTGAAACATAATATGTAATTATTATTTATCTGCATTTCATTCTCAATTTTGATGTTAAATAGGGTATTGATTGTACATGTATATACAACTATACCTATATAAAGACGTTATCAGTACAAGCTGAATCTATCGAAAGAGGGTATGAATGTGACAACGATAAATAATAAATACAGAAATGGTGATATCAGAGCACCACGAGGTAACACTCTCAGCGCGAAAAGCTGGTTGACTGAAGCCCCTTTACGTATGCTGATGAATAACCTAGATCCTGATGTTGCTGAAAATCCACATGAACTGGTCGTTTATGGCGGTATTGGTCGTGCGGCACGTAATTGGCAGTGCTATGACAAAATTGTTGAAACACTTAAAAATTTAGAGAGTGATGAAACTCTACTGGTCCAATCTGGCAAGCCCGTTGGCGTCTTTAAAACCCATGAAAATGCCCCTCGCGTATTAATCGCAAACTCAAACCTTGTACCACATTGGGCTAACTGGGAACACTTTAACGAATTGGATGCGAAAGGGTTGGCAATGTATGGCCAAATGACGGCGGGTAGCTGGATTTACATTGGTAGCCAAGGCATTGTTCAAGGGACTTATGAAACTTTCGTTGAAGCAGGGCGCCAACATTATAATGGTGACTTAACTGGGCGCTGGGTACTCACGGCAGGGTTAGGCGGTATGGGCGGGGCGCAGCCGTTAGCAGCAACACTCGCGGGTGCCTGTTCACTGAATATCGAATGTCAACAAAGCCGTATTGATTTTCGCTTGCGTACCCGTTATGTGGATGAGCAAGCGACCGATCTGGATGATGCATTGGCGCGTATCAAAAAATACACCTCGGAAGGGAAAGCTGTATCAATCGCCTTATGTGCTAACGCGGCTGAAATCTTACCAGAGTTAGTGAAACGTGGCGTTCGCCCAGATATGGTTACCGACCAAACGAGTGCTCACGATCCTCTCAATGGTTATTTACCTGTTGGGATGAGTTGGGAAGAGTATCGCGAGCGTAGCGTGAAAGATCCTGAAGGCACAGCGAAAGCAGCAAAAGCATCGATGGCTGAACATGTTAAAGCGATGCTCGCCTTCCAAAAACAAGGCATTCCAACATTTGATTATGGTAACAATATCCGTCAAATGGCCCTTGAAATGGGCGTCAAAAATGCTTTTGATTTCCCAGGGTTTGTACCTGCTTATATTCGCCCATTATTCTGTCGCGGTATTGGTCCTTTCCGCTGGGTGGCGTTATCCGGTGATCCTGAAGATATTTATAAAACAGATGCAAAAGTAAAACAGCTTTTACCTGACGATAAGCATTTACATCGTTGGTTAGATATGGCGCGTGAACGTATCAGCTTCCAAGGCTTACCCGCACGTATTTGTTGGGTTGGCTTGGGGGATAGGGCGAAATTAGGTTTAGCTTTTAATGAAATGGTAAGAAGCGGTGAAGTTTCAGCGCCGATCGTGATTGGTCGAGATCACCTTGATTCAGGATCAGTTGCTAGCCCAAACCGCGAAACAGAAGCGATGAAAGATGGTTCAGATGCCGTCTCTGATTGGCCTTTACTGAATGCCTTATTGAATACAGCAAGTGGAGCAACATGGGTTTCATTACACCATGGTGGAGGGGTCGGTATGGGCTTCTCTCAACATTCAGGGGTGGTGATTGTGTGCGATGGCACTGATGAAGCTGCTGAGCGGATTGCTCGTGTTCTACACAATGACCCTGCGACAGGTGTCATGCGCCACGCTGATGCGGGTTATGATATAGCGATTCAGTGCGCACAAGAAAAAAATCTTAACCTACCGATGTTAAAAACACGCTAAGAGGAGCCGGGCATGACTAAGTTAACTATCCATCCAGGAAAAATGTCACTGAATGATTTGCGTATTGTGCTTGCACAGCCTGTAACGGTTGCTCTCGATAAACGCTCTCATTTGGCAATCGAAAAAAGTGTGGCAACGGTAAATAAGATTATTGCTGAAGATAAGACGGCATACGGTATTAATACAGGATTCGGTTTATTAGCCAATACCCGAATCGCTGCAAAAGATCTGCAATCGCTGCAACGCTCTATTGTGATGTCACATGCAGCGGGCGTGGGTGAACCGCTTGATGACGAATTGGTTCGTCTGATTATGGTTTTAAAAATTAATAGTTTAGCTCGTGGCTTCTCTGGTATTCGATTAGAAGTGATTGAAGCCCTAATCGCGTTAGTGAATCACCAAGTTTATCCCTTTATTCCTGCTAAAGGTTCAGTTGGTGCTTCTGGTGATTTAGCACCTTTAGCGCATATGAGTTTGCTGCTACTTGGCGAAGGGAAAGCACGCTATCAAGGTAAATGGCTCAGCGCTAAATCGGCACTTGAAAAAGCAGGGCTAAAACCGTTGAAACTGGAAGCGAAAGAAGGTCTAGCACTATTAAACGGCACCCAAGTATCAACGGCGTTTGCGCTAAAAGGGTTATTTGAAGCTGAGAACTTGCTGCTAAGCGGTATTGTTTGTGGCTCTCTGAGTGTGGAAGCAGCATTGGGGTCACGCAAACCATTTGATGCGCGCGTCCACGAGGTGCGTGGTCAAAAAGGGCAAATTGATGTTGCAAGACTATTTCGTGAGGTGTTAACACCAACGAGTGAGTTGGCTCAATCTCATGAAAATTGCGTTAAAGTACAAGACCCTTATTCGTTACGTTGCCAGCCTCAAGTGATGGGGGCCTGTTTGACGCAAATTCGTCAAGCGGCTGAGGTAATTTTAATCGAGTCGAATGCTGTTTCTGACAACCCATTAGTCTTTACTGATAATGGTGACATTATCTCTGGCGGTAACTTCCACGCGGAGCCAGTGGCAATGGCTGCGGACAACATCGCGCTTGCTTTAGCCGAAATCGGTGCACTGTCTGAACGACGTATTGCGTTATTGATGGATACGCACATGTCTCAATTGCCACCATTCCTCGTTAATAATGGCGGGGTCAACTCTGGTTTTATGATTGCTCAGGTAACTGCGGCAGCATTGGCGAGTGAAAATAAAGCATTAGCACACCCATCCAGTGTTGATAGTTTACCGACCTCGGCAAACCAAGAGGACCATGTCTCTATGGCGCCAGCAGCAGGCCGCCGCTTGTGGGAAATGGCAAAAAATGTGACAGGCATTTTAGCCATTGAATGGTTATCGGCATGTCAAGGGATCGACTTCCGTGAGGGCTTAAAATCAAGCGAGGTATTAGAAAAAGCCCGTCACATATTGCGTGATAAAGTCGCGTATTATGATAAAGACCGCTATTTTGCCCCTGATATTGATGCGGCAATTCAGCTCATTACGGAACAAAAGCTATCAACATTGTTCCCTGAAAGCTCGGTTTTTCCTAAATAATACATCACGCAAATAATAAGCGGTCGGCAATGTATCGGCCGCTTGTAGTATTTATCTGCACGACCATTATTAAAAATAGTACCCATTAATCTTCAAGCGACATGAGAGATAGATATCTGTCTGTCACCTTAGTGAGCTTGTGTCTACTCATCATTCTGAGAAGTGGCTTGAATGATTTAGGGTATATAAAAAACGAAGGATAAATCATGCAAAGCACAACAAAACTTACGCGTGGACTTTCTGCGCGTCACATCCGGTTTATGGCCCTCGGGGCAGCGATTGGTACAGGTCTTTTTTATGGTTCAGCAAAAGCGATTGAAACGGCAGGCCCTGCGGTTTTAATTGCTTATATTATTGGTGGCGCGGCGGTTTTTATGGTGATGCGCGCCCTAGGGGAAATGGCGGTACATAACCCCCTTGCTGGCTCCTTCTCACAGTATGCAAGTCACTATTTAGGTCCACGAGCAGGTTTTTTTGCTGGTTGGACATATGTTTTTGAAATGCTCATTGTCTGCTTAGCAGACGTCACCGCATTTGGTTTTTATATGAAGCTCTGGTTTCCTGAGGTCGCTCAGTGGATCTGGGTTTTGAGTATCATCTGTTTTATCGGGGCAATTAACCTTTGTCATGTAAAAGTATTTGGTGAAATGGAGTTCTGGCTCTCTATCATCAAAATTGTTGCAATTATCGCGATGATCATCGGCGGTGCGGCGATTATGGTGTTTGGCTTTGGGCAAGCCTCTGAGCATGCAGTCGGTATTACAAACCTATTTGAGCACGGTGGCTTTATGCCAAATGGGATCGGAGGGGTTATCGCATCGTTTGCCGTGGTAATGTTCGCCTTTGGGGGCATTGAAGTCATTGGTATTACGGCAAGTGAAGCTAAAAATCCTGACGTAACAATTCCTCGTGCTATCAATGCGGTACCAATTCGTATCCTACTCTTTTATGTCTTAACTTTATTTGTCTTAATGTGTATCTACCCTTGGAATCAAATTGGTCACCAAGGCAGTCCATTCGTACAAATTTTTGATAGCCTAGGCATTGCATCGGCCGCAAACATTTTGAACGTGGTAGTGATCACCGCAGCAATCTCCGCTATCAACAGTGACATCTTTGGGGCGGGCCGTATGATGTATGGTATGGCACACGAAGGGCAGGCACCGAAAGTATTCACTAAACTGACCAAAAATGGTGTGCCATGGATGACCGTACTGGTGATGTCAATTATTTTGCTGGTTGGGGTGGTATTGAATTATCTGATCCCTGAAAAAGTGTTCTTAGTGATTGCATCGATTGCAACCTTTGCCACGATTTGGGTATGGCTGATGATCTTGGTATCACAGGTAGCCATGCGCCGCAAAATGACGCCAGAGCAGGTGAGTAAACTGAAATTCCCTGTACCATTATGGCCAGTTGGTCCAGCACTTGCCATCATATTTATGCTATTTATCTTTGGGGTACTCGGTTATTTTGAAGATACACGTATTGCTTTATATGTGGGTATTGTTTGGTTGGTGATTTTAGCCGTCGTTTATGCACTGTGGGTTAAACAACCCAATGCGGAGACTGACGTAAATTACAACGCTGAGTCGGTAGAATAACGACTTATCCTAAGAGGCCTCCAGTTTAAACAGGGGGCCTTTTGACATTAAATAGTTTCCCCTCTGTTTTCCTCGCGATTTTATTGTATTAATCTGCTGATTTGTGTCTCACTTCGTGGCAAACTTGAACACTTTCGATATACAGTCTGGAGAAACCCTTCTTGGAAAAGATCTTCGTTGATGAAGCTGTTGCTGAGCTTCATACCATTCAGGACATTTTACGTTGGACAATGAGCCGCTTTAATGCTGCCAATGTTTATTATGGTCACGGTACTGATAATGCATGGGATGAAGCGTTACAATTAGTGCTACCAACGCTTTACTTACCTCTTGATGTACCGGATGAACTATTGACCTCGCGCCTGACTCCAACGGAGCGTCATCGTATCATTGAACGTGTATTGCGTCGTATTAATGAGCGTGTTCCAGTGGCTTACCTGACTAACTGTTCGTGGTTCTGTGGACATGAGTTCTATGTGGATGAGCGTGTATTAATTCCTCGTTCACCAATTGGAGAGCTTATCAACAACCATTTTGTTGGCTTGTTGGCTGATGAGCCGCGAACGATACTTGATATGTGTACAGGGAGTGGCTGTATCGCAATCGCCTGTGCGTATGAATTCCCTGAAGCGGAAGTGGATGCGGTCGATATCTCGACCGATGTGCTTGCCGTTACTGAACACAATATTGCGAATCATGGTTTAGAGCACCGCGTTATTCCTATCCGCTCTGATCTGTTTAGGGATATGCCTGACGTTAAGTATGATTTAATTGTGACTAATCCACCTTATGTTGATGCTGAGGATATGGATGATTTACCGGAAGAGTTCCGCGTTGAGCCTGAATTGGCGCTAGCGGCGGGAAGCGATGGTTTAAAATTGGTGCGTCGTATTTTAGCAAATGCACCACGCTTTCTGAGTGATGAGGGTGTATTGATCTGCGAAGTCGGTAACAGTATGGTACATCTGATTGAACAATACCCAGAAATTCCCTTTATTTGGTTAGAGTTTGAGTATGGTGGTGATGGAGTATTTATGTTGACGCGTGAGCAATTAGTTGAACATCATGCTCATTTTCAACTTTATATTGATTAAGAAAATATTGCGCGGCATTCTAATCAACCACAACATCAAAATAACAATCATGAAATATTAATTAGGAATTTGGTATGGCAGGAAATTCAATAGGGCAACTGTTTCGGGTTACCACTTTTGGGGAATCTCATGGCTTGGCTTTGGGGTGCATCATTGATGGTGTGCCACCAGGGCTAGCATTAACAGAAGCCGATCTACAAGGGGATCTTGACCGCCGCCGTCCGGGAACGTCTCGTTATACTACTGCACGTCGAGAGCCTGATCAGGTCAAAATTCTATCTGGGGTATTTAATGGTGTCACTACGGGAACCAGCATAGGCCTATTGATTGAAAATACCGATCAACGTTCTCAAGACTACAGCGCAATTAAAGATGTCTTTAGACCAGGGCACGCAGATTATACCTACGAACAAAAATATGGTCAGCGCGACTACCGTGGAGGCGGGCGCTCTTCTGCTCGTGAAACGGCTATGCGTGTTGCGGCTGGAGCAATCGCTAAAAAATACCTACAAGAAAAATTGGGGATCACGATACGTGCCTGTTTGACACAAATGGGGCCAGTGAAATGTGAAATCAAAGATTGGTCTATTGTTGAGCAAAACCCTTTTTTCAGCCCTGACCCTAGTCAATTAGAAGCGCTAGATGAGTTACTAAGAGGGCTAAAAAAAGAGGGAGATTCGATTGGCGCGAAAGTGACTGTCGTGGCTGAGAATGTACCAGCAGGATTGGGAGAGCCTGTATTTGACCGCTTAGATGCAGATATTGCTCATGCTTTAATGAGTATTAATGCTGTTAAAGGGGTTGAAATTGGGGATGGTTTTGGAGTAATTGGCCTGAAAGGGAGTGAAAACCGCGATGAAATCACTCGCGAGGGCTTCACTTCAAACCACGCTGGGGGCATTCTAGGGGGGATAAGTAGCAGCCAACCTATTATTGCGCATATCGCGATGAAGCCAACCTCCAGTATTACCGTTTCAGGTAAAACGCTAAATCGTGATGGTGAAGAAGTCGAAATGATCACCAAAGGTCGACATGACCCTTGTGTTGGTATTCGAGCCGTACCTATTGCAGAAGCAATGATGGCGATTGTATTGATGGATCACTATTTACGTCACCGTGGGCAATGTGCTGATGTTATACCCACAATGAAACCATTTTCAGGATTGTCGTAAAGAGTGCGTAAGGGGGCATAGTCTCCCTTATTGTTAATATGAAGGTTTGGATGACGCCTCCTTAAAAATACCTCATCTGGGCAGTGATACTCTGTGGGCTTGTATTTGTTTATCAGCGGCAGAGTAGATTACGTATCGCCGTAATGGCAATTCTGTTACTTGGATTAAAAATGGATTGGCTGACTGTTGTTGCACCTGAAATTTATTTATTACTTTTCTGTGTTGCATTGTTCGCGGGATTTATTGACTCCATAGCTGGCGGCGGGGGGTTATTAACCATCCCTGCATTACTTTCTGTCGGTATAACGCCTGTTGAGGCACTTGCAACTAACAAACTCCAAGCAGTTGGAGGTTCGTTCTCATCGTCACTCTATTTTGTTCGACGTAAAGCGATTAACTTACGAGAGCAAATGTTCCCCTTTATCATGACGATCATTGGTGCCATGTTAGGCGCTATCTTGATCCAAATGATTAATACGGATTTTCTCAAACAGCTCTTGCCTATCATGGTTATCTGCGTTGGCCTGTACTTTTTGTTAACACCGTCAATTGGTGCACAAGATCGTAAGCAACGTATTAGTATGCCTGTTTTTGGGGTTGCTGTTGGTATGACGATGGGTTTTTATGATGGCGCATTTGGGCCGGGAACTGGGTCATTTTTAGCATTAGGCTATGTGTTATTGTTGGGGTATAACCTTGCTAAAGCGACTGCCCATGCTAAGTTACTGAACTTTGCCTCAAATTTTGGCTCTTTAATATTTTTTATTATCGGAGGTCATGTTCTTTGGGTGCTCGGTTTTGTTATGCTTATCGGCCAAATGGTTGGCGCAAGACTAGGCGCTCGCTTGGTGTTAACGAAAGGGCAAAAACTGATCAGGCCAATGATTGTGATCATCTCTTTGCTGATGAGTATTAAATTGCTCCATGACAGCCATGGCGATGCTATCAAAGCTTGGGTTGTTTCATTATTTTAAAATGATTTGAATTTCCATGATTAAACATCATTATCAGCAGTTGATTGATATTTTTGAACAGTGCTTTGGCGAAGAGTACAACACCAAATTGGTGAAAGGTGACGATGAGCCAGTTTATTTACCGGCCGATGAGCAAACACCTTATCATCGCATTGTCTTTGCACATGGTTTTTTCACCAGCGCACTGCATGAAATTTCGCATTGGTGCATTGCGGGAGAGGCAAGACGCCAGCAAGTCGATTATGGCTACTGGTATTGCCCCGATGGTCGTGATGAAAAAACGCAATGTGCATTTGAAGTCGTTGAAATCAAACCTCAGGCGTTAGATTGGTTATTTTGTGTAGCGGCTGGCATTCCTTTTAATGTCAGTTGCGACAATCTAGAAGGGGATTTTGAGCCTGACCGTATCGCATTTCAGCGCAAAGTACATGGCCAAGTGATGGAATATTTAGCAAATGGTATTCCTGAAAGGCCATTACGCTTTGTGAACGCGTTACAAACGTTTTACAATACTCCACCACTTTGTGCAGAAGACTTCCCTTATCCGGAAGATATTTTTGCCTAATGACACATTAACGAGAGTAAGGATTAAGCATGCTTGCGGATTTTGAAACACGCATACTGACAAAAATTGATGATATGGTCGAACACGCAAGTGACGATGAATTATTTGCGGGCGGCTATTTGCGTGGGCATCTAACCCTTGCTGTCGCAGAGCTTGAACAAGAGAATGAAACCAGTGTTGATGCACTTTATCAACGTGTTGAAGAGAGTATTCAGCAGGCAATTAAAGGGGGAGAGCTCACCCCACCAGATCAAGTGCTGGTTTTAGGTATGTGGAAATCCTTACTGGATGACGTGCGTTAATCTCACACTATATTGATTATTAAGAGGAGGAAGCTCCTCTTTTTTATAGGTTTATTTTATGTTTCATATTCGCCAAGCACAGCCGTGCGACGCAAAAAAACTCCCTACTATCGAGCGCTCTGCCGCGCAAGTATTTCGTGGTCATCATCAATTTGCTTGGATTGCTGACGATGAAGTGCAATCAGAGCAAGATCATCTACAGTTTATTCAGGACAATAGGGAATGGGTGGCGGTAGATAATGACGATCAGCCCATTGGCTTTATTAATGTCGACAAATTAACGCATAGCCTCCATATCGGTGAAATTTCTGTGTGCCAATCGTGGCAGGGTAAGGGCGTAGGTCGGGCATTAATTCAGCATATTCTCCATTATGCGTTACAACATCACTTTGACTATGTGACGCTAACCACTTTCCGTGAAATCCCTTGGAATGCACCGTATTATCAGCGTTTTGGATTTTCTATCATTGATGAAGAGGCTCTACCCACTGAGTTAGAAGAAATTCTACAACAAGAAATTGATGCTGGGTTTAATGCTGCTGATCGTTGTGCAATGAGGATTAAAACAGTCCGTCCGAATTAAGATAGCAGTAACTTACTGTTTTTAGACGTTAATAGCCGCATTGAACGAATGCGGCTATTTTTTGCTGTTCATTCATATCGCTTTTTAAGCGATAAAGCGCTCGATATTATTACGTCAATAGAGCACAGGATTCTGTTATTTTATGATGTTTTCTTGTGGCATCACTTTAACTTCACGGCCTTTGAGCAATTTTCTCACCCAAAAGCGGTTAGGGTGCAATGCGGCTAACGTTTCATCATCTAAAGGCAGTGGTTCATTAAAGATTTGTGCGGCGAGTAACTCACCACACAAAGGCGCGGTTGAAAGCCCTCGTGAGCCTAACGCCCCTAAGATAAAGAGATTAGGATAGGTTGGGGCGAGTACAATATTTGCCTGTTTTTCCATCTGTTCAGGTAAATTTTCATAAGCTGCCATTAATTGCGTAAAGTGAGGGATATTCCCCACTAGTGGCATATGGTCGCGGATCACACAGCGGATCCCTTGGCGAGCTTGTTGAGCAGAAACATCAACCTCTTCTGGCCAACTCACATCGGGCAAACTATTGAGCAGTTTTTGGCGATTATCTTGCTGGTCTACTTCACTGTATGCAAAATCTAAGTGGTTACGCTGATAACTTGCCCCAATACAGTGCTGCTGGTTATTGGGATTTACTGGGGTTAAATAACCTTCATAGCATAATACATTGTTAAGTTGGCTTAATGATGGTGTCGTTGGGATATGACTCACTTGCCCTTTCACGGGGGTCACTGGAAGTTGTTGGGTTTGTTGAAACTGGGTAAGTAAATGACCATTAGCAATGACAACCGTTTGATGTAAATATTGTTGCTGTTTGCCGGAAACATTCGCAGATAAAGTCCACCCTTCCTCAGAATGCTGTAATTGCTCAACATCGTGATTAAAATGAAATTGAACGCCTTTTTCAGCGAGATAGCGCATAAGGCTTTCACATAATTGAGCGGGGCAAAGCCATCCCCCTTTAGCATAATGAATACCAGCATGGTTAACATCAAGACCTGCTAACTCGGTTAACTGCTCACGTGTCTTTGCAGCCGCGAACGCAGCAGGCCACTCAGTTTGCAGCATCGCATCAATCTTTTTGCGGCTTCTTTCATGGTAGGCTAGCTCAGAAACACCGCACCACTGGCTATCAAATGGGATCCCCGATTGGGAAAGATGACGATAAAAGCGGTGCGCATAAGGGAACGCACTGACGAAAAAACGCTCTAGAGGGTTATCACGCCCATTGAGAAGTGGGTAGACCGCCCCTTGGCGGTTGCCAGAAGCATTTTGTGCCACTTGTTGGTCTTTGCAATAGAGCGTGACGTTAGCACCGCGCTGATTTAAGGCATAGGCAGTGGTTAAACTGGCGAGACCTCCGCCTATGATAGCAACATCGGTTGGTATTGCAGCTGGCTGACGAGCGAACCAAGGTGTCATCATTCCGTCATGCTTATCCGCTAAGCTGCCTGTTAACATTTCCCGTTTACGACCAAAACCTTTAATTTTTTTGATAGTGAAACCCGCTTGTTGTAATCCGCGTTTCACAAAACCCGCAGAGGTAAAGGTCGCAAAAGTGCCTCCTTGGCGGGCAAATTTAGCCATTGCAGTGAACAGTTGTTCGCTCCACATTTGTGGGTTTTTAGAAGGTGCAAATCCATCTAAAAACCAAGCATCTATCTTATTGTTTAAATTGCTATTAAGTAGAGGTAATTGTTCATTTACGTCACCAAACCATAAATCAAGAATGATTTCCCCATTTTTTAAGATAATACGTTGGTTACCGGGTAGGGGATCAGGCCATTTTTCACAGAGCATTTGGGAGAGTGGATCTAGCTCAGGCCAACGGCTGTGGGCTGCTTTTAGGTCTTCTTGGCTGAGGGGGTATTTTTCAAAACTGATAAAGTGTAAGCGTTGTAGTTTTGCGTTGGGATGATTTTGCTTAAACTCTTCAAAACATTGGCATAAAGTAAGAAAGTTTAACCCAGTACCAAAGCCTGTTTCGGCAATAACACAGGTTTCAAAAGGATGTGTTTCAAAGCGCGTTGGAAATTGATTTCCTTGTAAAAAGACGTAGCGAGTTTCTTCAAGTCCATCTTGATTAGAAAAATAGACATCATCAAATTGTTCTGATACTGGCGTACCTTCATCATTCCAGCTAAGGCGGGCTGTTTGCACGGCTGACTTTTTCACACTTATGCCTGTTCTTATCCAAATAATCATTGAATTTTAGCGCCGAACAGGCATCAAGGCTACCTTTGAACAAAAATGTTATTATGTTCGATGAAAAAAAAATACAAATATTTACCCTGATCGGACTTGTTCAGCTTACAAGTGTAAGCTAAAGTGACAACCTGTAATCCCGTACTCACATTATTAAAAGACATGAGGTAATGAATGAAGCGTGCAGTCATCACTGGCCTGGGTATTGTTTCCAGTATTGGTAATAACCAGGAAGAAGTACTGGCTTCTCTGAAGGAAGGTCGTTCCGGGATCACTTTCTCAGAAGAATTCAAAGAGGCGGGGCTGCGTAGCCACGTCTGGGGTAATGTAAAAATGGATACTGACGGTCTGATTGATCGTAAGATCCGCCGTTTCATGAGTGATTGCTCAGTTTACGCCTATCTGTCTATGGAGCAGGCAATTAGTGATTCGGGTTTAACAGACGAACAAGTTTCGAATTTACGTACTGGTTTAGTGGTTGGTTCTGGCGGGGGCTCTCCGCGTAACCAAGTTGCTGGCTCTGATGGTATGCGTGCAAAAGGCCTTCGTGGTGTAGGCCCTTACATGGTTACACGAGCTATGGCATCTGGGATCTCAGCTTGCTTAGCAACACCTTTTAAAATTAAAGGGGTGAACTACTCAATCAGCTCTGCTTGCTCCACTTCTGCACACTGTATTGGTCATGCAGTTGAATTGATCCAGTTAGGTAAACAAGACGTTGTATTTGCAGGTGGCGGTGAAGAGTTGAGCTGGGAAATGACCTGTGAATTCGATGCAATGGGGGCATTGTCAACAAAATACAATGATACTCCAAGCAAAGCATCAAGAACCTACGATACTGACCGCGATGGTTTTGTTATTGCAGGTGGCGGTGGTATTGTGGTGGTTGAAGAGCTTGAGCACGCGCTCGCTCGTGGTGCCCATATCTACGCTGAAATTGTTGGTTATGGCGCAACGTCAGATGGTGCGGACATGGTTGCCCCTTCAGGTGAAGGTGCAGTACGTTGCATGCAAATGGCTATGCAAGGCATTGATGGTAAGGTTGATTACATCAATACACATGGTACTTCTACCCCTGTGGGGGATACGAAAGAGCTCGAAGCGATTCAAGAAGTATTTGGTAATGACTCACCCGCTATTTCTGCCACTAAGGCAATGACAGGGCACTCTTTAGGTGCTGCGGGTGTTCACGAAGCCATTTATAGCTTATTAATGTTAGAGCATGGCTTTATTGCACCAAGTATCAACGTCGAAAACTTAGACCCTAAAGCTCAAGGGCTGAATATTGTTACGAAACCGACAGAGCAAGCATTAGAGACAGTTATGTCTAACAGCTTTGGCTTTGGGGGGACTAACGCAACGTTAGTGATGAGCAAATATAAAGGCTAATTGGTCTTTCACGCTATCAAATTAAAAGCGAGAACCTCGATTCTCGCTTTTTTTTATGGTCAATCACCGCCGCCGCCACCGCCACAATCTCCTCCACCTGAATCACCGCCTGAAAAGTGGCCACTATGATTATCGTCAGAACGACTTGTATGATGATGGCTGTCTGAATCACTGCTTGGTGATAAATAGGGCGGATGTGATGATGATGTATTTGACGGAAAACGGAACACATCTTTTTTAATATTAATCACTTTTGCTTTGTTATCCACTACGCCAATTGTAATGACACTGACATTCTTAGTGAGGCGTAGTACCAATTTGCCATCGCAATACAGATGGACTTTACCAACCGCCTTCGCTAATAGCTCACCATTATCTTTATACGTTATTGTGGCAGGGTACTCGCTACTGATTTGGTATAGCTTATTGAATACAGTCACAAATTGATTATGATGAAGTGGCTTAGGCTGCCATTTAAAAAAAGCTTGTAACAATTTAAGCATAACAAATAATGTCGTCTAAGAGTGCTCACTGAGTATAAATAGGTAAAGGGAACATTGGCTGACTTGCTGAATGTTTAACGCCTTGTACTAAATGCAATGTGATGCTCAGTAATAAAAAATGCCCCTAACTACTGGTCGGGGCAAAGTTTACAGAGAAATCGATGAGATAATATAAGCTTAATCCGAGAGGGTGGATGGTTGGTGTTGGCGCTTTTTACGTATTAATTTAATAATTGGTGGTAGAGCGAGAACAAGTACAGCCATTACCAGTAAGCATTGAGAAATCGAACTACTCCAAAGAATATCGAAATCACCATTACTGATAGATAAAGAGCGACGTAAATTTTGTTCCAACATCTCGCCAAGAACAAAGCCAAGGATCAACGGCGATAATGGGAAATTCATTTTCCGTAGGATATAGCCAAATATGCCAAGTCCCATCATGAGTAGTAAGTCAAATGTAGTACTGTGAACCGCGTATACTCCAACGGCTGATATGGTGGCGATTGTCGGTACTAAGAACCAAAGTGGCACAGAGAGCATGCGTGTGAATAGCCCAATTAATGGAATATTCATGATCAATAAAACGATATTGGCTATCAACAATGCCGCGACTAATCCCCACACAATATCCGGTTGTTCCGTGAACATGCCAGGACCTGGAGTAATGTTATACAGTGTTAATGCGCCCATCATAACGGCGGTCGTACCTGAACCGGGAACACCAAGGGTCAACATCGGGATAAATGAGCCACAGGCTGAAGCATTATTAGCGGCTTCCGGCGCTGCAACACCTCGTACATCACCGTTACCAAACTGGTTGTTAGCCCCACTGATTTTTTTCTCTGTCATATAGGTGATAGCACTGGCGATGGTAGCACCCGCGCCGGGGAGGACACCGACAAAAAAACCGATAAAAGAGGAGCGTAACGTAGGGCCAGCACAAGCTTTAGCCTCTTTACGATTGAACAGCATACGGCCTGTTTTACGGATCAGCCCTTGGCCTGTTGCAGTTCCTTCTAACATCAATAGAATTTCACTAACGGAAAATAGCCCAATAACGAGCACAATAAATTGGATGCCATCCGATAAATTGACACTATTGAAAGTAAAGCGGTACTCACCAGAGTTTGCATCAACACCCACCGTGGCGAATGCGAGGCCAATTAATGCAGCCAGTAGGGATTTAACTGGGTTTTGGCTCATCATACTGCCAAGGCACGCGATGGCAAATACCATGAGCGCAAAGTATTCGGCGGGGCCGAACGCCAGCGCCCATTGTGCAAGTAATGGGGCGAATAGAATGATCCCGAAGATAGCGATGGTAGAGCCGATAAAGGAACTTACCGCTGAAATTGATAACGCCACCCCACCTTTACCCTGTTTTGCCATAGGGTAGCCATCAAGGGTTGTCATAATCGCGGCAGCATCACCGGGCACGTTTAATAAAATAGACGAGATTCGACCACCATATTCACAGCCTAGGTAGACGGTTGCCAACAATATTAAAGCCGATTCAGCAGGCAGTTTAAGGGCAAAAGCGAGCGGTAAAAGTATTGCAACGCCGTTTACTGGCCCTAATCCAGGCAACATACCGACAACCGTACCAATAAAGCAACCGATAAGTGCGATCACTAGGTTTTGTGGAATTAGTGCCACTTCAAAGCCTTGTGAAAGGTACATCCAAGTTTCCATGGCTATCTCCTTAATTAAACAAGTTGCCAATTGGCAAAGTGACATCCAGTAGCTTGTCGAAAGCATAAAAAAGCGTGATACCTAATACTGGGCCGGAAATGATGGCAGCAATAGGTGTCGCGCCAAACAGCAACGCAATACTGATAGTCAATAGAGAGGTCGATAACGGGAAGCTTAGCCACTCAAATACCCAAGCATAGATAACCAATGAAAGGATGAGTAATACTAAGCGACGTAACACATATGCCTTAGGCCATTCAATCGCTTCTTGTTTACCAACAAGTAAGATGAATGCGCATAAAGCCATTAACGAAAGTATGGCTATCGGAAAAGGGCGGGGGCCAAGTGGTTCATAGGCGTATTCACTTTGTATCCCCCAGCCAATATAGAGGCCGATACCACACAATATTAGCCAGACAATGGCGAATATGCGTTGGCTCATTATTGGCCTCCGTTATTTCGCTAAGCCAAATGAACGAGCTTGTTCGCGGTATTGCTCGATCTCTTTTTTGACATAACTATCCAGCTCTTGACCTGTTAAGTTATATTCAAATAACCCGCGTAGCTCACGTTGTTTCTTGAACTCATCGGTTTGTTGGAGTTTTTTGAAGGCTTCAACCCATTGATTATAATCTTCATCTGAGACTTTTGGCCCCATATAGAAACCACGAATAATCGGCCACTCAATGTCGTAACCTTGTTCTTTCGCTGTTGGAATATTTTCAAGGCCATCACCAAGGCGCTTATCGGAATAAACGGCTAATACACGCACTTTCCCATCATTAAGGTAAGGAGCCATTTCACTCATATCACCCGACATGACTTGGATGTGATTACCTAACAGTGCAGTTAAAGTTTCGCCACCGCCTTCAAAGGCCACATAGCGTATTTTGCGCGGATCCACATCAATCTGTTTCGCGAGTAATGCCGTCTTCATCCAATCTTGGCTACCTACCGATCCACCAGCACCAAAGACGATACTGTTAGGGTCTTTTTTGAATGCTTCCATCAGATCTTTTAGATTTTTATAAGGAGAGTCTTCACGAACAGCTATCATGCCGTAATCACTTCCCACACTGGCGAGCCAACGTACATCATTTTCGTTGTAACGACCAAATTTCCCTTGCGCTAGGTTAAGCAGTGAGCCGCCTGAGAAAGCAACGATTGTGCCAGCTTCGGCTGGGCGTTGTGCAACGATGGCATTATAAGCCACCGCGCCAATACCACCAGGCATATAGGTAACACGCATGGGTTTTTCAATTTCTTTGGTTTCGAGTAGGGAAACTTGCACTAACTTACAGGTTAAATCAAATCCACCGCCGGGTTTTGCTGGTGCGATACATTCAGTACGCTCAGGTAGAGCCGCAGCTTGGTTAAGACCAGCAAAGAAAAGGGCAGCAGCGAGTGTCGCTAATGATGTTTTTTTCATTCTTTATTTCCTCACAAAAAAGCAGACAAAAAGAGATGTCATTGTTGTTTTTCTAATCATCATCATGGGCTCATAAAGCTTTCATTTACCTTTCATTAACAAATGGAGTTGTTTTTTTGTGATGAATATCAGATTGTTTATTATTAGTAGTTTTAACTTGTTAATTTAATGTTAATTTGTATTCATATAATATTCTTGTGAGCCACCTTGAAAATATTGTGCTTAAGTATTTTATTTCTCAGGGGTTAATGCGAACGTATACTCAGTATTGAATGAATTGAGAGCATACAAATGAGAATATTATTGGTTGAGGATCATGACGAGTTGTCGTTATGGTTACAAAAAGCGCTTAGTTCGACCGGCTTTGCTGTCGATATTGCGAGTGATGGCGCGATTGCTGATCAATTATTACAAACAGAAAGCTACTCATTAGTGGTATTAGATGTGTCGTTGCCAAGGCTCAGCGGGTTAGAAGTACTTGCCCAAATGAGAAAACGGGGTCAAGAGATCCCCGTGTTGTTGTTAACGGCAAACTCAGATGTCTCAGATAGGGTCAAAGGGTTAAATGCAGGGGCAGATGATTATCTCACTAAACCGTTTGATTTAGCGGAATTAGAAGCTCGGATCAGAGCATTATTACGGCGGAGCCAAGGGCAGGTGAATGAGCCACAACGTTTTGGTTCACTTTGCTACCATGAAGAAGGCTATTTCTTAGTGGATAAAGAGCCGCTGGCCTTAACACCAAGAGAATTCGCAGTACTTAATACATTATTTCATCGTCGTGGGCGGCCTGTCTCAAAGACACAATTATTCGAACAGGTTTTTTCATTGTCCGATGAAGCTAACTTACAGAGTATTGAATTGTATGTGCATCGAGTAAGGAAAAAACTCACAGGAACCGATGTCAATATCAATACGCTTCGCGGATTAGGATACCGATTAGAGCAGTGTAGTGTATGAAATTAGTCTCTCATCCACGCTCTCTCTTTCATCAGTTACTGCTCTTTTTCGGTATCCCCCTCATTATGTTGGGGGGATTCTCCGTTTATACTCACTATTACAGTGCCAAAAACGCGGCAAATCAGGCCTATGATCGGACATTATTGGCTTCGGCTCGTACTGTTGCCGAGCGGCTAAAGGTTGAAAACGGTCATTTGATTGTTGATGTTCCTTATGTCGTTTTAGACAGTTTCGAACGAAATATTAATGACCGATTATTTTACCAAGTGATTGCGCCTAATGGTGAAACGATTTCTGGCTATGATGACCTACCTGAAATTCCCCCAAATTGGATGCGCTCTCAGTACTATACGGCGCTGGTCTATTTTTATGATGCCGAATATAAAGGTTTGCCTATCCGTGTGGCCACGTTTTATCAACCGATAAATGAAGGTGGCATGATGGGAATGGTGCAAATTCGCGTTGCTGAAACAGTCTCTTCGCGGCATGAGTTTGCTCGTCAACTATTAATATCCTCATTAATGAGCCAAGGTACTGTCGTGTTCCTGACATTAGTGCTGGCCTATTTATTACTGAGTAAGCTATTAACGCCGTTGAAAAAGTTATCTCAGTTAATGATGGGGCGCTCCGCTAATGATCTCACACCTATTCCTGATATTCTGCCATGGTCTGAATTATCGCCACTCGTGGACGCCCTGAATCGCTATATTGAAAGGCTAAAACGGATGGTTAAACGCCAAGAGCGCTTTAGTGCCGACGCTTCTCATCAATTGAAAACACCTTTAACGGTACTTAAAACCCAAGTGTCGGTTGCCCTGAATAGTACAAATGAAGTTCAGCGGCAGCAAAGTCTGCATGCGATTAATAAAACCCTCGACAGTACGATTGTCTTAACTGATAGGTTATTGCAACTCGCGCGTTTAAAAGCGCATGAGAAAGAGGCTATTCGTCACTATCGCGCGATTAATTTAGTGGAGTTAGTCCAACAGGCTTGTTTTACACGATTGGGGCAAGCCGAAAGTAAAGGAATTGACCTTGGTTATGAAGGACAAGAGCAATCATGGATTAAAGGTGAGCCTATTTTATTGGCAGAAATGTGTGCGAACTTAATCGATAATGCCATTAAATATACCCCTGATAACGGCATTGTAACGGTACGGATATTATTAAGCGAAAACAAACAGCATACCATATTAGAAGTTGAAGATTCAGGACCCGGTATCCCCGATAAAAAAATCAGTCGCTCAATGGAAGCATTTACACGCTTAAATAATGCATTAGCCATGGAAGGATCAGGTCTCGGGCTTGCGTTAGTGAAAGATATTGCGATTTATCATGGTACCGACCTGCAATTATTGAAGGGAAGAGAACTCGGTGGTTTGTTGGCAAAGGTGGTGTTTCAAACTAGCCAGTGATAAGTCAGATGAGGGTATTAATATAATCAACATTAGCACCCTCATTGCTGTAATTAACTTATTTATTCGTATTTTTGTTATCAAAATAATCTTGTACACGTGTTTTGATAGCTTCACGTTGTACATCTGTTAGCGTATTAAACATGGTGACATTATCCGTATCTTTATTGAGAATTAATGCATAGTAATAAGCTTCATTGGTATTTCCGTTTAGGATATGTGACTCATAAAGTTTTTCTAAAGCAATTTCAGGTTCATATTTTAATAAATATTGATACATCTCAATTGCCTTATCTAGATCTCGCGGCATATCGTAAAAGCCTTCGAAATAGATATCAGCAATGCCGATTATATGTTCAGTAGGAAGAGTAAGCTCATTGATAATCTTCTCATCAGCACTTTCCCTCATATTGAGATATTTTTTGAGATATTGAGTAGTACGCTTAAGATTTTCATGATTGACATCAAGGTGAGCATAATAAAAATTATATAGATATTTAGCTGCTCTGATATCACCTTTTTCATAAGCCTTTTGAGCATAATCTAGAGCCTTTTGGGGATTTTGGGTTGTGTAATATTCTGACAATAACATGAGAACATCATCACGATTTTTAGACTGTGACTCCAATAATTCTACATACGCTTTCTCATTTATCGGGCGACGGAATATATAACTATACTGTTCGGTTCCATCTCTATAGGCAGTAAGTAAAGAGTTAAATGCAAGATCTGAAATGATAGGATCGCTTGAGCCTAATCCCTCATGTAGAAATTGAATCATAGACTGGTAGAGTTCAGGGTTTGCAGCGACTTTTTTATTATTTACAGCTAAAGACGCAAAGTGTACTTTAGAATATAAGTCATTTTTCAAGGTTCCCGCTGAGTACAATTCACGCTTTTTGCCATCATTCGTAATGATTTTATCAAGCTCAGGAATAATGATATTTAAATCTTTTTTATCAAGTAATTTGTTATACCAATAGGCCGCAGCAGTATGTTGTTGTTGCTCAATATACCAATGAGAAAGTTTTAATGTCGCATTAATATCATTATTTAAAGCCGGTAATACCAGTGTATTATAGCGAAGCAGTTCATCTTCCTGACAACATGCGAGAGGGTATTGTTTTAGCCACGAAATAGCTTCATACCAATTAGGTTCTGCGATCCAGCGATTTTTTTTATAATCATAAATACCATTTTGCAATGACCTAATATATGTGTAAGCAGATTCTTGATGGCCTTGTTCTCCTGCGGTTTTAAAAAATTGCCTCGCTTTTAAATGATCAATGCTGGCGCCCCGACCATATGTGTGTGCAACGCCTAGTTGATAATTAGTGGTGGCATCTTTATCTTTTAATGTATATTTCTCATCAAACTTATCCATTTCAGCGAGATAGCGCTCACCATCTTTACCTGATTTCTTCAATAATTCACGCGCTTTCGTTCGGTTCGCATTAACAAGGTGTAACCCATATAAATAATTTAAGCCTAAGGTGAGAGCAGCAGATTGATTCCCAGAGGCGATCTGCTTGCTATAATAGCTCATGATTTTAGCTCTGTTTTTTTCAAGCTGACCTTCATCCTCATAATAGGACCATAATTCATGTAATGCTTTAGCACTACCTAAGTTTGCTGCTTGATCTAGATATTTAAGCCACTTAACATTGTCTTCTTTTTGCCCATATTTACCAAATCGATAGACATCGGCTAGCCTGTGGGCGGCTTCGGCATCATTATTGTTGTATTGATTGAGTAGCTCATTGAATTTTTGTTGTTCTTTTTCAATAAGCTTCATATCGGATTCATAATTAAGAAATTCATAATTATCCGGTGTAATATGAATGCGCTTATAATATTTAAGTGCTTTTGAATAGTCTTTTTCGACGCCAAATTTACCATATTGGTAGCGATAACCAAGTTCGGCTAAACAGCGGTTACTTCCTTGGTCAGCGCATTTATTGTGCCACATCCAACGATCATCATTCGTTATCCCCGTGAGTTGGTCAAATTTATTATCATCAAAAAGAGTTCCGGGTAGACGGTCATCATCGACTTTACCATGAATAATAAACAGCATTGCATCAATGGAACCCAGTTCTGCGGCTGTAATTATGTCTTGATAATGTAATGCTAAAGCCTTGTCATCAATTGTATTCTTGATGCTCATACGGTTAACATTCGCTATGGCATATTTAAACTTTGCGTCAGGGTTTTGCTTTAATAGAGGTTGAATAGCTGATTTTACTTGCTCATTATTAAGTGACTGTTCAACAAGAAATTGAATTGTTCCAGGATAGTCAAGAAAGTGTTTAAAGAGCAAGTTATAAGCGTTTTGACGCTCTATTGTGGTGAGATAATGATATTTTTGATCCGCTTTTAAAGTTGATAAAATAAGGTAGGCGGCTTGTTCTTTTTCGTGTTTTTCATATTTTATTAGCGCTAATGCATGATGTATATTCGCATCAGTAAAATAATGACTTGCTTTATTGTATAAGGAAAAAGCATATTCTCTATTATTAATCGGATCTTGTTCTAAAAGGTAGTCTGCATAGTAATGCGCTAAGCTATAATCTGGAAACAAGGCGGACTTATTTCTTTCAACACTTTCTCTGAGTATATCCATAACGAAATCTTTTCCAATTTCATCGGATACATCAAATTGAAAATAGAGTCGTGCTAGTGCATATTGACTATCTTGTACCAATTTATCATTCGTAATATTTTCTTGTAAAAGACTGATCGCCTTTTTTAAATTTTGCTCTGTACCTAGCGCTAGAGCGTACTTTTTTGCGAGATCATAGTTGATTTCTGCTGATGGTGAGATTTCACTAGCTTTTTGAATTAGTTCAAATGATTTTTCAGGATTATAAAAATGCTTTCTATAGTCTGCATAGAGGTTTCCTACAGTGATCAGTGTTTTTGGAGAATTCGGATATTTTTCTAGCAGCATATTGATATATTTTTGGGCTTGACTATCAAGATACTTCCCTGGTGCATTATAAAGGTTGGTTGATTGGTCAATCATTTCGATTAATGCATCTTGATGCCCAAGTTCGGCAGCTAGCTGAAGGTATTTTTGAGCCTGCAATTGATCGGGTTTTAAACTTTTTCCATATTTGTCACCATTATAGATTTGATACAGTAAATAAGCTTTTTTTGCATAATGATCGTCAACAATCATTGAGAAAATAGTAGGGAGATTAACCGTTGATGATAAGTCATTATTGGCACTTTCGGTCAGTGATATTAGATCCTTTTGGGGGGAATCGGATTGAGAAAATGCATAACTAGGTGATAGTGGTGATATCTGACTTATTGATGGAATAAAACTTAGGCTTATCAATGCAGTTAAAAGCACAGTCGGTGTTATCAGTGGCTTAATATTAGGGAGCATGGTTATCCTTTTTCATATTCATCATAAATCAAGTTGTACTATTATTTTAAACGCGATTACTTATATATTACCAATGCTAGTTTACAGTTGTTAACGCTTGGGGTATTAAAGAATAAACTGATCTTTTTCAGGAAAACCTGAAGCAAAAATTGCGTCAGGTTGTTTTAGCCAGCATGCCGTGATTTGCACGATATCTAACGGCAGTGGAATAAAAAATTTCCTTTTCCTGATAATATTAATTGCTTAGCGAATAACTTGTCCAAAACGGAATGTTTTGCTTATTTATATTTAGTTCAAACTATTCTAATTAATAGGTCATAATAAAAAACATAGCCCCACAAGTGTGGGGCATATGGATTACGACATTGCATTGCTTGAAGCTTAATTTTACTGCTAGGAGTCGTTTAAGCAATCTTTTTTCTGCTCAATTTTTTTCTTGCTCTTAAAAAGATGAGTCAGAGGGGTACGTAATTGCTGTGCTAACATAACACCTAATAATACCACGCCACCACCAATTAAATGGTAGCTTTGCAGCTCTTCACCGAGCGCAAAGATAGCGATGATTGCTGTAAATACTGGCGCTAAATTCATAAAAATCGAGGTCGTATTGGCGCCTAGGCGCATAACCCCTTGGATCCACAATGCAGGTGCGAGGATAGAGGCTGCAATACCCGCGAAGGCCACAAGACCAATGTTGTGACGGTTAAGCGACACGTCATCTGCCAATAAGAAATTGGGAATTAATAAAATAACGCCAAAGAAAACTTGTACATACAGTGAATCCCAACTTGATAATTGAATAGCCCAACGCTTAGTTAAGACGCCATATAAGGCATAAGCGGCAGAGGCAATCAACATCAACAGTTCACCGGTGCCTAATCCTTGGGAAAAGAGCGTTGCAGGGTTACCTTGGCTGACTAACCAAGTTAAACCCGCCAGCGATAACAGAGTACCGATAAAAATACCAACGGTTGGGATCACTCGCAGGACAAAAATACTGATGACAACGGTTAATAATGGGATTAAGGAGTTCATAATTCCCATAAAGGTTGCACTGACAGAATGAGCGGCATAATAGGCTAAGCTTTGGTAGAGCATCATACCCAGCGCCCCTAAAATGGCGAGTTGCCACCAATGTTTTCTGACTATCGACCAGTGACGCAAGACAGAGCGTAGCACAAATGGAGTCATGACAAGCAGAGCTAATGCCCAACGGTAAAAGGATATTGCGGCGGGATCGATAGCGGTTGCCGCGGCTTTATTCACTATCGCATTCATTGACCAAAGTAAAACCGCTATTAGCGGAAATAATAAATTTTTCATTAAAAGTTTCTCCCTAATGAGTGGCGTTAGTATACCGTTGTCAGATTTTTTATATATACTGATATCCAGACATTCGATAACGGTTTTCAGACAACATTTATGCAACAAGATCAAAAATCACCAACATGGCTGATTAATGAATGCAATATTATCGAACCTGCATTCATTGCATTGCGCCATGAACAAATTGATACTCAAAGCGAGTACAAATCGCATTCCCATCCATTTGGTCAATTGTTATATGTGGTGTGTGGCATTATGGAAATGGAAGTCGAAGGCAAACACTACCTTGCACCACCGGAATTTTGTGTTTGGATCCCCGCAAATACACAGCATGCAAGCTTTAATAAGCAGAGTGTGAAATTTCGTATTATCGATTTCGCGCAACGTTTTAGCGATAAATTATCATCCCGTGCTGGTGTGATTAAGCTCAGTCCTATCTTTCAAACAATTATGGCCGATCTTTATCAAAGGGGGGTTGTCGAGCCACAAACGGAGGAGGACATACGATTAGCCAGTGTACTGATTGACCAATTTGCAGTGTCACCTTGCCAAAAAACGTATCTGCCTATCACCAAAGATAAATTCTTATCGCCAATCCTAGCGTCTTTGCAAAAAGACCCTTCCGATAACACCACACTTGCGGATTGGGCAAAACGGAGTTACACCTCAGAGCGTACATTGTCGCGTCGTTGCCAGCAAGAGCTGGGAATGTCGTTTAGCGAATGGCGTCAGCGTTTACGCTATTTGCACGCCGTTTCTGCACTGGAACGAGGGAAAAGCGTACATGAAGTCGCACTGGATGTTGGCTATAGCTCAGCGTCTGCATTTATTGCGATGTTCCAACAGATCTCAGGGGTAACACCCGACCGTTTCCGTGCGAAAGAATAGTGAAATCACAGTAATCGCACATAGGCAATGTGCGTGGAACGTGGCAAAATAAGCACTCATAAAATGAAACAACCATACAGTAGTTTGTATGTTGATCATTGAGCATACAATGACATGATTGGGGCGAATAAAGTGAAAATTTTGGTTGATGAAAATATGCCGTATGCTCAGCAGTTGTTTAGCAAACTGGGTGAGGTTAAAGCCGTACCTGGGCGTCCAGTACCTGAAGTTGAACTTCTGGATGCAGATGCGTTAATGGTACGTTCGATAACAAAAGTTAACCGAGCACTATTAAGTGAAACGCCTGTCAAATTTGTTGGTACTGCCACGGCAGGTTTTGATCATGTAGATACGGCATGGTTGAAGGAAGCCAATATCGCCTTTTCTTCGGCTCCGGGGTGTAATGCCATTGCGGTGGTTGAGTATGTTTTTTCGGCCTTATTGATGCTTGCTGAACGTGACCATTTCGATTTGCGTGATAAAACGGTCGGTATTGTTGGTGTCGGGAATGTGGGTGGACGCCTCGCTAACCGATTATCCGCTTGGGGAGTGAAAACGCTTTTATGTGACCCGCCTCGTAAAGCAAAGGGGGAACAAGGGGCGTTTTTACCGCTGGAAACCTTGTTAGCTGATGCGGATATCCTAACGTTCCATACCCCATTGAATATGGATGGCGCAGATAAAACCTATCATTTAATGGATGCTGAACGCTTATCTAACTTACGTGATGGTACGATTTTAATTAATGCGAGTCGTGGTGAGGTTGTTGATAATCAAGCACTATTGTCTTTGTTAAAGCAAGGCAAAAACATGAGCGTTGTGTTAGATGTTTGGGAGCCAGAGCCTAATTTAGACACTGAATTATTAGAATGGGTAGATATTGGCACACCGCATATCGCAGGTTATACCTTAGAAGGGAAAGCGCGCGGTACGACTCAAGTTTATGAAGCGTACTGCCAATTTTTAGGTCAACCGGACCGTATCGCGCTATCATCGTTATTACCGAAACCGGAGATCAGCGCCATCACTTTTCTCGGTAAATTAACGCAAAGTCAACTCAAAAGGTTAGTTCATCTGGTGTATGATGTGCGTCGCGATGATGCCGCACTACGTGAAGTAGCGGCAATCCCTGGTGAATTTGACAAATTACGTAAACACTACCAAGAACGCCGTGAGTGGTCCTCTCTTGAAGTGCACTGTGATGATGAACAAACGGTATCTCAACTTGCTGCACTGGGTTTTAATGCACATTTAATTAAGTGATCACAGCGTGTCTCGATAAAGGTTGGTGAATGTAACATCAACCTTTTATTAAGACGCGTAGATGATTTCATTTAATGGTTATATTTTTGGAGAAACAGCAATGACTGAAGGTTGGAATATTGCGTTATTGGGAGCCACCGGGGCTGTCGGTGAAGCTATTTTAGCATTATTACAAGAACGCGAGTTCCCTGTTGGCGAATTGCATCTATTGGCGAGTGAACGAAGCGCTGGAGAAAGCCTGCGTTTTAATAATAAAAGTTATCAAGTTCAAGACGCTACCGATTTTGATTGGTCACAAGCTCAAATCGCGTTTTTCGCCGCTGGGGAAGAAGCCAGTTTATATTATGCAGAGCGTGCCGCCCAAGAAGGGTGCATCGTGATTGATACGAGTGGTGTATTTGCGCTTGAACCTGACGTACCTTTAGTTGTTCCCAGCGTGAACCCTCATGTGCTTGCTGATTACCGTAACCGCAATATTATTGCACTAGCGGATAGTTATGTAAGTCAGTTACTTAGTGCGACGAAGCCATTGATTGAAGCGGCGGGTATCGGCCGTATCACCTTAACGAACATGTTGTCTGTTTCCTCCTATGGCAAAGCGGCTGTTGATGAGTTAGCGGGGCAGAGTGCTCGCTTATTAAACGGTATTCCTGCGGAAGAAGGGCGTTTTAGTAAACAATTGGCGTTTAATATGTTGCCTATGCTGGCAGATATGGAAGGCAGCGTACAGCAAGAACGCCGTTTAGTTGAACAAGTCAGAAAAGTTTTACAAGACGATGGACTACCTGTTGCGGTGAGTTTTATTCAATCGCCTGTGTTTTATGGCAATGCTCAAGTGGTGTATCTCGAAACATTGCGTCCTGTTGGAGTAGAAGAAGCTCGAGATGAACTGGAACGTTTTGATGATATTCAGGTCTCAGAAGAAGGTGATTATCCAACTCAGGTCACTGAAGCATCGGGTAATGATCGCTTAAGTATTGGCTGTATTCGTAATGATTATGGTATCCCTGAAATTTTGCAATTTTGGTCGGTGGCCGATAATGTGCGTTTCGGTGGCGCTTTAATGGCAGTGGAAACGGCTGAAAAACTGGCTCAGGAGTTGTTTTACTGATGTCAGAGTCAACTAAGTTGTCTCGCATTGCGTTAGGCATCGAATACAATGGGAGTCGTTATTATGGATGGCAGCGCCAACAGGAAGTGAAAAGTGTGCAAGGCTGTCTTGAAGACGCTTTGTCAAAAGTGGCGAATCATCCGATTAATGTATTTTGTGCAGGTCGCACGGATGCAGGGGTTCACGCAACGGGGCAGGTGGTGCATTTTGATACCCCTGTGATCCGCAAAGAAGCCGCATGGACAATGGGAGTCAATACCCATTTGCCAGAGGATATTGCGGTACGTTGGTGTAAACCTGTCGATGAAGAGTTTCATGCGAGGTTTAGTGCAACAGCACGCCGTTACCGTTATGTCATCTTTAATCACCGTTATCGGCCAGCGATTTTGTCCAGTGGAGTGACACATTTTCACTATCCACTAGATGAAAAAAAGATGCATGAAGCGGCGCAAGCTCTGTTGGGGGAAAATGATTTTACCTCATTCAGAGCAGTCCAGTGTCAGTCGCGGACACCTTGGCGTAATGTGATGCATGTGCAAGTCACACGTCACGGTAATTATGTCGTGGTGGATATTAAAGCCAATGCTTTTGTTCACCATATGGTCAGAAATATAGTGGGAAGTTTGCTAGAAATTGGCTGCGGTAATCAGGATATTAATTGGATGGCACAATTGCTCGAACTAAAAGACAGAACGAAAGCTGCGGCAACTGCCAAAGCTGATGGTTTGTATTTAGTATCCGTTGATTATCCTGAAAAATTCGCTTTACCGTCGAATGTGATGGGGCCGTTGTTCTTAGCGGACGAACTGATGTGAATCTAATTTTATATACTCTAAATAATTTCAGAAGCAGCTAGGTGACTTGTGTGGATGTGCAGAGTCAACAGTGCCGTCATTGAAGGTATCATGAGTATAGCATGGATGCTATTGATAATGAGGTTTGTATGGAGTTTATCAGTTTTATTATCGACTTTATTTTGCATATCGATGTCCATCTAGCAGAGTTAGTTGCTGAGTATGGTGTATGGGTGTACGGTATTTTATTTCTGATCTTGTTTTGCGAAACTGGGCTGGTCGTTACCCCATTTTTGCCGGGAGATTCGCTGCTGTTTGTCGCAGGGGCTATTTCCGCGTTAGATAGCAATGATTTAAACGTACATTTAATGGTCGCATTGATGATTACAGCCGCTATTCTTGGTGATGCTGTTAATTATGCGATCGGGCGTATTTTCGGCGATAAACTGTTTAAAAACCCGGATTCAAAAATATTCCGTCGTGTTTATCTGGAAAAAACCCATGCTTTCTATGAGAAGCATGGTGGTAAAGCAATTATTTTGGCTCGTTTTGTGCCGATTGTTAGAACATTTGCGCCATTTGTTGCGGGAATGGGCAAAATGTCTTATCGTCATTTCGCCTTTTATAATGTGACAGGGGCGTTATTATGGGTACTGTCATTCACTTATGCAGGTTATCTGTTTGGTGATCTACCCGTTATACAACAGAATTTGAAATTATTGATAGTGGCAATTATCTTTATTTCAATTCTTCCGGGGGTGATCGAAGTGATTCGTCATCGTCGTGCCGCCGCGAAAGAAAAACGTGTTGCGGTTGAAAAAAGTGATAATCCATAACGGATTTAAAAGTTTTTATCCACAGTGGTGTACCATTGTGGTTTAATGGCACAAAATTACATACTGGCGTTTTACCTGAGTGAGTTGATGTGGCAATTATTTTTGTTGCTTGAATTCGCTAAGGAAAGTCAGAGATCAATCAGACGAAAAGGTCCATTAATGAGCTGGATTGAAAAAATATTAAAAAAAGGTAACTTGACCCAATCAAACAAAGTCAACATCCCAGAGGGTGTTTGGACAAAATGTGATAGCTGTGGGCAAGTCCTCTATGGGGCTGAATTAGAGCGTAACTTACAAGTATGCCCTAAATGTGATCATCACATGCGTATTCATGCACGCCAGCGTCTTGAAGCTTTCCTCGATGAAAACTCGACAACAGAACTAGGCAGTGAGCTTGAGCCAAAAGATGCGCTGAAGTTCCGTGATTCCAAAAAATATAAAGATAGACTCTCAGCGGCTCAAAAAGAGACCGGTGAAAAAGATGCTATCGTCGTAATGAAAGGAACGTTAAAAGGGATGCCAGTTGTCGTGGCGGCTTTTGAGTTCTCTTTCATGGGAGGCTCTATGGCTTCCGTGGTAGGTGCACGTTTTGTGCGTGCGGTTGAACAAGCTCTAGAAGATAACTGCCCATTGGTTTGTTTCTCTGCTAGTGGCGGTGCGCGTATGCAAGAAGCGCTGTTATCACTGATGCAAATGGCAAAAACCAGCGCGGCATTGGCCAAAATGCAAGAGCGTGGGTTACCTTACATTTCTGTGTTAACTGACCCAACCATGGGGGGGGTTTCTGCAAGTTTGGCGATGCTAGGTGATATCAACGTGGCTGAACCAAAAGCGCTGATCGGTTTTGCAGGTCCTCGCGTTATTGAGCAAACTGTGCGTGAAAAGCTACCTCAAGGCTTCCAGCGTAGTGAGTTCTTACTGGAAAAAGGGGCGATTGATATGATTGTTCGTCGCCCTGAAATGCGTGATACCTTGGCAGATGTATTGGCAATGTTGACTAACAAGCCAAGTTTTAATACCACTGAAGATACATTAGTCGTCGAAGAAGAGGATGTGAAAATCGATATCGCCAGTGACGATGCTGTCATCGATGCTCCTGAGCAAGTAAAGGACTCTGCTAAGCATAAAAAAGATGATGAATAATCAGTTTACAATCCCTAATGCCGAGTCTCCGCTGGAGGCTTGGCTCTCTTATCAGACAAACTTGCACAGCCAAAATATTGATATGGGGTTAGAGCGAGTTGGCTTAGTCGCCCGCAAAATGGGTTTAACACAACCCGCACCTCGCGTCATTACCGTCGGTGGTACTAATGGTAAAGGTACAACCTGCCATACAATTGAATCTATTTTGATGGCTGCCGGTCTGAAAGTCGGTGTTTACAGCTCACCACACCTTGTTCGTTATACGGAACGTGTTCGTATCCAAGGTTCGGAATTGGCCGAGTCCGACTTTTGCCGTGCCTTTGCTGAGATTGAACAAGAGCGAGGCGATATTTCTTTAACCTATTTTGAATATGGCACGCTGGCGGCATTAACGTTATTTAAGCAAGCCTCATTGGATGTCGTGATCCTTGAAGTGGGTTTAGGTGGTCGCTTGGATGCGACGAATATCGTCGATGCAGATGTCGCGGCGGTGACCAGTATTGCACTCGACCATACCGATTGGTTAGGGTCAGATAGGGAACATATCGGTTTTGAGAAAGCCGGTATATTCCGCGGTGGTCGCTATGCGGTTGTCGGTGAACCTGATATGCCTCAGTCAATTGGTCAACATGCCGAAAATATCGGTGCGTTGCTGTTTCGTCGGGATAAAGATTGGTCATTTGAACAACAGCATGATTGTTGGGCATGGCAGAGTCGTCAATGCCAATGGCTGAATTTACCACTACCTAATGTGCCGTTAGCAAATGCAGCGACCGCATTGGGGGTGATATGTTGCCTTAAAGAGATTGATAGCCAACTTGCGATTAAAATCACTGATCAGGCAATTCATGACGGCTTGCGATCGGCTCAGTTACCGGGGCGCTTCCAAATTATTGGTGAAAAGCCATTAATGATTTTGGATGTCGCGCATAACCCGCACGCTGCTGGATATTTGATAAACCGCTTAGCACAACTGCCTGCTGTGGAAGGGCGTCGTGTCAGAGCCGTGGTGGGAATGCTTGGAGATAAAGATATTCAAGGTACACTCACCTGTTTATCAGAGCAAGTGACGGATTGGTATGTGGCTCCTCTTACTGAGTTTCGTGGGGCGCCTGCCTCGCAGTTGAGTCAATATCTTGATTCACCACAAGTATTTGATTCAGTCGATGACGCGTGGCAAAAAGCGTGCCTTGATGCAACAGATAACGACATCATTGTTGTTTGTGGCTCATTCCATACGGTCGCTCACGTAATGATGTTGTTAGAAAATTCAAAAGGATAAAATCGGTGGCGAGTAAATTTCAGAATCGTCTTGTCGGTGCCATTGTTTTAATCGCGGCGGGGGTCATTGTATTGCCTGCGCTACTTGATGGCGATAAGAAATATAATGAAAATGAATTTGCGGCCATTCCTATTATTCCTAAACCTGGTGATGAACAGGATATCGAAGCTATTGCACCGCTGGCACAAAATCCGGCGTCAGGCCAAGCTTCTGAGGCTATGCTGTCAGAAGCGATTTCCGAGCAGAAGCAGGAGGAGCAACAGCGACAGCGTGAGCAACAAGCCGCTGCAAATTCTGCCTCTCAACCTCAAGAGGTACCGAATATCCCTGCTGAGGCACCTAAACAGGTGGAGCCAAAGCCTGAACCTAAACCAACGCCAAAACCTGAGGTTAAAGTAGAGCCGAAGCCAAAACCTGAGCCTAAGCCAGAAGTACAGGCCCCACAAGGTAAAGCTTTTGTGGTACAGCTTGGGGCGTTGAAAAATGCAGCAAAAGTTGAGGAAATTGTCGCAAAATTGAGGTTGTCAGGGTATCAGGTTTATACCGTACCTTCACGGCCAGTCAATGGGCAACTGACGCGAATTTTTGTCGGACCAGAAGCTTCAAGGCAATTGTTAGAAGGCGCACTACCTGAGCTACGTTCAATCACGGGGCTACAGGGAGAGATTAGGGCTTTTAAGCCATGATATTAAAATAGGAATATCACAAAAAGCCTGAGCTTTTAATCAATTACAGCGGCGAAGATGAATTTTTCTTTTCGCCGCTGGTTTTTTTAAATTGTATGTAAATTGGTTACGCAAACGTTTTCGTTTTCTGTTAGAATGCACTCCAGCCACTGCCGTGGGTGCGAATTTTGGAATAAGATATGGTCTGGTTAGATTACGCAATTATTGCCATCATTGGCTTCTCGGCATTGGTAAGCCTGATCCGTGGGTTTGTTCGAGAGGCGTTGTCACTAATCACATGGGGTTGTGCTTTTTTTGTGGCTAGTACATTTTATCCTTACTTGGCGGAATACTTTACGCGCTTTGAGGATATACTGGTACGAAATGGTATCGCCATTGCAGCATTATTTATCGCGACATTAATTGTCGGTGCTGTTGTGAACTATGTCATTAGTTCTCTGGTTCAAAAGACTGGCTTATCGGGTACAGATCGTGTTCTGGGGATCTGCTTCGGAGCGTTGCGTGGGGTATTGATTGTATCGGCATTACTCTTTTTTCTCGATACTTTTACGCCCCTACCTCAAAGTGAGGATTGGCAACGTTCGGAACTTATTCCGCAGTTCAGTCATATAATCAGGTGGTTCTTTGACTACCTGCAAAATGCGTCAAGTTTCCTACCGGAGAATATTTCTCCGTCTGGCTGATGAGGAAAGACTAAATGTGCGGTATTGTCGGTATCGCCGGTGTTACGCCGGTTAACCAATCAATTTATGATGCTTTGACGGTGCTTCAGCACCGTGGGCAAGATGCAGCAGGGATTGCTACCATTGATGGCAAAAATAATATTCGCTTACGTAAAGCGAATGGCCTCGTCAAAGATGTCTTTGAAACGCGGCACATGCTCCGACTACAAGGTAATATGGGGATCGGTCATGTCCGTTACCCAACCGCAGGTAGTTCGAGTGCATCAGAAGCGCAGCCCTTCTATGTGAATTCACCTTTTGGTATCACCCTTGCTCATAATGGTAATCTGACAAATGCGCATGAATTAACGCGCCGTTTATTTGAAACCGCCCGCCGCCATGTCAACACAACCTCCGACTCTGAGATTTTGTTGAACATCTTGGCTTATGAATTAGACCGTTTTGACCACTTTCCGTTAGAGCCAAACAATGTGTTTACGGCGGTTGCGGCAATGCATAAAAGGTTGCGTGGCGCATACGCATGTGTTGCATTGATTATTGGGCACGGTATGTTGGCGTTTCGTGACCCTTATGGTATCCGGCCATTGGTCTTGGGGCGCCGCATATTAGAAAACGGCGCACAAGAGTACATGGTCGCTTCAGAAAGTGTTGCGTTGGATACGTTAGGCTTTGAATTCTTACGTGATGTCGCACCCGGTGAAGCGGTTTATGTGACAGAGCAGGGGCAGTTGTATACTCGCCAATGTGCAGAAAACCCACAATTAACGCCTTGTTTATTTGAATACGTCTATTTTGCTCGTCCAGACTCTTTTATTGATAAGATCTCGGTTTACAATGCGAGACTACGTATGGGGCAGAAATTAGGTGCTAAAATTGCCCGTGAATGGGAAGATCTGCAAATTGATGTGGTTATTCCAATTCCAGAAACCTCTTGCGATATCGCCCTAGAAATTGCCCACATATTAGATAAACCATATCGCCAAGGATTTGTCAAAAATCGCTATGTGGGGCGCACCTTTATCATGCCAGGCCAGCAGGAGCGTCGTAAGTCGGTGCGTCGTAAGCTCAATGCAAATCGTGCAGAGTTTCGTGATAAAAACGTATTGTTAGTGGATGACTCTATCGTGCGTGGCACGACCTCAGAGCAGATTGTCGAACTCGCTCGTGAAGCTGGCGCGAAAAACGTCTATTTTGCTTCCGCTGCACCAGAAGTGCGTTTCCCAAATGTGTATGGCATCGATATGCCGAACGCGAATGAATTGATCGCCCATGGGCGTGAAGTCGATGAAATTCGTAAACTGATTGGGGCAGATGGATTAATTTTCCAAGATCTGAATGACTTGGTTGATGCCGTTCGTGAAGAGAATCCAGAAATTAATGAGTTCGAGTGCTCTGTATTTGATGGTATCTATGTCACAAAAGATATTGACCAAACTTACTTAGATTATTTAGAAAATCTCCGTAAAGACGATGAATTAAAAATTAAAGATCAAAATGAAATTGAGAACCTAGAAATTTATAACGAAGGTTAATCATTTCTTTATACATATTAAGAATGCCAGCGAGATGATTACTGGCATTTTTTTATTCACCGCGATTGATTCTACAAATACTTTTCAATAAAAACATTCAAAAAAACTGCATATATTTTAATCTTTAAATTAGTCAGTGATGAAAACAGTTGCTAACCTGAAATCGGTTTCTTGCTCTTATTTAATCACCATAAGCGATTTTTATTTGATTACCAGATACCAAAAGACAATAAAGATATTAGGCTCTTATTTGAGATAAAATAGGTAATTAATCGTTGTGAAATCAATATTTAAGTTAGGAATTAAAAGCACGTTATTAAAATAAAAATTTCCAGTTATATCTGATATATTGCTGTTTTTAATTGAGTATCTTGTTGTGAATATCCTCATGCATCTGGAGTTCTCATGATTGACCTAACAGCCTTACCCGATAACTTAAAGCCTTTTGTTGATAAAATCACGGCTACAGCTAAACCAACCATAGAGATGCAACTCACGCCTGTTGAACAGCCGATTTTGTGGGAAAGTCGTATTGGTGGCATGCCTTATTTGCCTTTAGGCTCAGATTTTCCTGTCGATAGTGATGGCATTCCTTTAAAACTATTGGCACAAATTAATTTCGCACAAATGCCGCCACTTGAAAACTATCCAACAACTGGATTATTGCAGTTTTTTATCGGCGGTGATGATTTGTATGGTGCGGATTTTGATGATCTACAAACCCAAAACGGTTTTCGCGTCATCTATTGGGAGAGTGTTATTGAAGATAACGCAAAACTCCAACAAGACTTCTCCACCATTGAAGCCGCTTATGAAGATGAGTATTACTCACCAATAGAAGGGCAGTTTAGTCTCGAATTCACACCCGCGACACAATATATCAGCTCGAACGACTTTCAGTTTGGCCGCAAAATTTTAGATGTTGATGATCTGTATGATTACGAAGATCAGTTTGAAGGCGAGGATTTTTACGATGAATGGCTAGAACCCTACAATGAACACTTTGCGTCGAACGGTCATCGTATTGGCGGCTATCCTTTCTTTACTCAAACCGACCCTAGAGAGTATCGTAAAGAAATTCAGGACTATGTATTGTTACTGCAAATCGACAGTGATTATGAAACTGGCATTTTATGGGGCGATATTGGCGTCGGTAACTTTTTTATTCATCCTGAAGATTTAAAAAATAAAGATTTTAGCAAAGTGGTCTATAACTGGGATTGTGGTTGATAGATTTAAGGGCTTTTCATTGCGATAATTGCTACTATGGTTGTTGGTGATATCGAATCGTGCGGGGAGCAGAATGAAGAAGCTAATCATTGGGTTAACAGGAGCAAGTGGCGCAATCTATGGCGTTAGGTTATTAGAGGTGCTAAAACCTGTTAAGAATGTGGAAACCCATTTAGTGATGAGCGCAGCGGCCCGTCAAACCTTATCATTAGAAACACATTATAGTGTCAAAGAGGTTCAGCAATTAGCTGATCATCATTATGATAGCCGCGATATCGCCGCGGCTATTTCTTCCGGCTCCTTTCGTACAACGGGTATGGTGATTATGCCATGCACCATGAAAACACTTTCTGGCATTGTACACAGCTATACCGACACATTAGTCACTCGTGCTGCCGATGTGGTCTTGAAAGAAGGTAAAAAACTCGTTCTAGGGGTACGTGAAACACCGCTGCATTTAGGGCATTTAAAGTTACTGGTGCAAGCGGCTGAAATGGGAGCGGTCATTATGCCGCCAATGCCAGCCTTTTATCATCAGCCTAAATCCATTCAAGATATTGTTGACCAAACAGTGAACCGAATCCTCGATCAATTTGATATTGAATTAGACCAAGATTTATTTACCCGCTGGCAGGGAGGGAAGTAGTTTTATTCGATTGCCAGTTATAAATTGTCGCCGTTTAGTTAATCTACTGACCATGACGCATTGAATGGTCAGTAGCCTGCTCAAACTAGCTCGTTGAACTATCACGTGTTTTAAATAAATCTTCTAAGGCGATTTTTAACTCAATATATTCAAATTGAAAACCCGCCTCTTCCAAGCGCTTTGGGATAGCTTGCTGCCCACCAAGCACTAACGTCGCTGCTTCACCCAAAATGGCCTTAATCATAAAGGCGGGAGTTCGAACAAAAGCGGGGCGGTTAATGACCTCGCCTAAAATAGCGGCAAATTGGTCATTATGGACAGGATAAGGCGCTGTCATATTAAAGGGGCCTGATAAAGTTGGGTTATCGAGCAAAAAACAGATAGCATTGACCATATCGTTAATATGTATCCATGGCATAAATTGTTTGCCATGACCAATTGGGCCACCAGCTCCCATTTTAAAGATAGGAAGGACTTTTGCGAGCGCACCTCCGTTTAATGACATCACAATGCCTGTACGTAATAAACAAACGCGGGTCGATGGTGATTGCGCATTTTGAGCAAGGGCTTCCCAATGTTGGCAGAGTTGATGAGTAAATTCATCGTGTGGCTGCTCTGATTCTGTGACAACGGCTTGGCCTTGATCGCCATAATAACCAACCGCAGAGCCAGATAAAAAAGTATGCGGTGGTGTTTTACTTGCAGCGATTAATTCAGTTAAGCGTTGAGTGATTTTCCATCGGCTATCACACAACAATTTTTTCTGTTCATCACTCCAGCGCTTTTCAGCGATAGGCTCCCCAGCAAGGTTAATCACAGCATCAAAATCATTGAGATCTTGCTTATCCTGTAGTGAAGTCCAACATTCGATAGCCTTACAAAAGCGGCTGTAGACTTTCTGCGGGGAACGGCTTAGCACTGTTACCTTATCAGAGCGAGCAACAAGCCGTTGTACGAGAGGTGTACCAATTAAACCGGTACCACCGGTAATAAGTATCCGCATAATCGCCTCCTGTGAAAAATTGGACTAATCAGTGTAAAGCTTATCTGAGCTAACTATAGCAGCTACTCAGAAAATTTGCTGAGACTGCATTGCATTTCCTAAAAATTCGCTTGTTGTTCCTGTAAATAGCCTATTATTAAAGCTCCTGCAACATGAAATCAATACTCAAATTTGTGTGCTATCACTTGCAAGGGGAACGTGAAAAGCATACCTTGTTACAGACTGTTTGCTTGACCGATTTCGGCAATAGTTCTATGGCATAAAAACTGTGTTAACAGGTTAAAAAAAGGTTTTAAGGATGGAAGAACAAACCGAAGTGGTTGAATGGGTTGACATTGTTGATGAGAACAATGAGGTTATCGCTCAGGCCACACGTAGCCAGATGCGAGCAGAAAACTTGCGCCATCGTGCTACTTACATTGTTGTCCATGATGGAATGGGCAAAATATTGGTACAAAGGCGAACGGATAGTAAAGATTTCTATCCGGGCTACTTAGATGCGACTGCTGGCGGAGTGGTGACTCAAGGTGAAAATATTTTAGATTCTGCTAAGCGTGAAGCAGAAGAAGAATTAGGCATTGCAGGCGTGCCGTTTGCTGAACATGGCTTATTTTATTATGAAGGCGAAAACTGCCGTATATGGGGCGGTCTGTTTAGTTGTGTGAGCCATGGCCCTTTTGCATTGCAAGAGTCTGAGGTGGTTGAGGTGAATTGGTTAACGCCAGCCGAAATTAGTGCTCGTTGTGATGAATTTACCCCTGACTCCTTAAAAGCGCTCTCTTTATGGTTAACACGGAATAATGAGTTTGAGAAAGCTATTTCGTGTGCAAATAATTCGTAACTTAACGACTTAAATTGATAAGGGCTATGCTTTAGCCCTTTAATTCATACTGTCTTCTATTCTATAGTGTTACTGATACTATATTATAACTATTAGTTATAATTAATAAGTGGGCTATTTGATATATTTATATGCCCACTGAATTATGCCTTCCTGCTAATTAATTCTTGGTCACCATGTTGCACCATCCGAGAGAATAAATAATGACAATTCATAAAGATGTATCTTCTTTAAAACAACAACACCTACAAAATGTCACGAATAAAGCCCGTGCGATTATGGAGCGAAAGGGGATTGAAGCCCTCGTAGCTACCGTGGGAGATAATTTTTATCACTTAACCGGTTTTGCTAGTTTCTTCATGTATACCTTTAGGCAAACAGGCTCGGCGATCGCGGTAATTTTTCGTGACCCATCAGTGAAATCGCTGGTGATTATGAATGAATTTGAGGCTGCAAATTTGCAATTGGAAATGCCTAATGCACAAGTGCGTACATTCCCAATATGGGTTGATGTGGATGATCCTTATCACCCTGATAATGGCAAAGTTGTTAAGCAAAGGCCTATTCATAGCCCGATTGAGACTATTTTTACGCTATTAAAAGATGCGCTGGCCGAAGCCGATGTATATGGTAAACCTGTCGCCATTGAATTGGGTCAAATCAGCCATATGGGGAAAGTGTGGCTAGACAAGGTGATCCCAGAATTAAATCTAGTGGATTCCGCTCCGCTCTTCAATGAATTGCGCGTTATCAAGAGTGAATGGGAAATCGCTCACTTAAGAAAAAGTGCTCAAATTACAGAAGCGGGTATTCAAGCTGCTAGCGAATTAATCAAAGTGGGTTGTACTTCCGCTGAATTAACCGCAGCTTTTAAAGCTAAAGTGATGGAGTTTCCAGAAACTAACTACAGTCGTTTCAATTTAATTTCAGTCGGCAGTGATTTCTCCCCAAAAATGCTACCGGAAAATGTGCCTGCGAAAGAAGGGGATCTTATTAAATTCGATTGTGGTGTTGATGTTGCGGGATATGGGGCTGATATTGCAAGAACCTTTGTCGTTGGCAATGCTAACGATAAAGTTAAAGAGATTTATCAAACCATACATAAAGGCCATGAATACATGCTCAACCGTGTCGCTCCCGGGGTACGTTTAAGTGATGTGTTCAATGAAACCATGGCATTAATTCGCTGTTCTGGCTTACCACACTATAACCGTGGTCACTTAGGGCATGGAGATGGTGTATTTGTCGGGTTAGAAGAAGCCCCTTTTGTGAGTGCAGCGACGACTGATGTGTTTCAGCCGGGAATGGTGATGAGCCTAGAAACACCTTATTACGGTATCGGCATTGGCAGCATTATGATTGAAGACATGCTGCTAGTCACTGAAGAGGGAGTTGAGATGCTCAGCCATTTGCCACGTCATTTGGTTTCTGGTGGTTAAGTAAGAAGGAATTAATGTATGAAATGGTATCACTTTTTGGTGATCTTCCCGCTACTGGCTCTAACTGTGGGTATTTACTATGCCAATCGCGTAGAGCCTTTTGTTATGGGATTGCCTTTTTTAATGTTTTGGATTGTGGCTTGGGTGGTGATCAGCGCTTTAATTATGCTGCTAATTAATATTTTAGACTCTAAAAAGAATAAGGAAAAACAATGAGCTACGCTTTAGTTGTCATTACACTGTTTTTCCTATTGAGTATCTACCTTGCATTGAGGTCGAAAAAAGGTAAAACCATGGATCACGAAGGGTGGTCTGTTGGTGGACGTAGTTATGGCGCTTTATTAGTCTTTTTACTCAGTGCAGGTGAAATTTATACTACCTTTACTTTTTTAGGGGGGAGTGGCTGGGCATATGGGAAAGGGCCTGCCATATTATACACATTGGCGGTTAATGCTTTTATGGGGATATTTCTATATTGGGTGCATCCTCGTGTATGGCGATTTGCTAAGCAGAATGATATTAGAACCATCTCTGACTTTTTTGGGGCAAAATATCAAAGCCAAGGCTTAGCACTATTGATTAGCCTAATTTCCATTGTGGCGATGGTGCCCCTTTTCGTATTGCAGCTTAAAGGGCTTGGTATTATTGTTTCTCAAGCCTCTTATGGTGCTATTCCCGCAGATATGGCGATTTGGATAGGCATCATTGCAGTGACCTTGTTTGTGATGATTTCAGGTATTCATGGTTCAGCATGGACATCGGCATTAAAAGATTTGATGATCTTAATTGTTGTTGTCTTTATCGGTGTTTATATTCCCTTGCATTACTACGGTAGTTTTGGCGATATGTTCCGTGCTATCGATACGGCTAGCCCAGGCTTTCTGACATTTTCTGAGCAGGGATTGAATATTCCGTGGTATATCTCAACTATCTTTTTATCTGTAGTGGCTTATTTTTGCTGGCCGCACTATATGGCCGCCGTATTTACAGCTAAAGATGAAAAGTCATTAAAGCGTAATAGTATTCTCATTCCTGCATACAGCTTGATTATGCTGTTCGCGTTCTTTGTTGGTTATGCTGCAATATTACAAATACCGCATCTTGATGGCTCAATGGTGGATTTATCGTTATTTGAGATCGCTAAAACCACATTTTCACCGCTTATTGTTGGTCTTATTGGTGCCGCGGGTATGCTGACGGCATTAGTACCTGGTTCAATGTTATTATTGACGACGTCTAATATGTTGGCGGGAGTGGTGCAAAAAGCATTAAATGTGAGTGAAGAGAAACGTCAATCAGGGATTTATGCGCGTTTTATGGTGCCTTTGGTTGCGTTAGTGAGTTTGTACTTTATTTTTCACAGCAACGACACATTAGTGGCTATCATGTTATTAGGTGTTAATATTGTCGCACAATTTTTCCCCGCGTTATTGATGAGCTTTAGAAAACATAACCCTATGACGGCGACGGGGGCAATGGCTGGTATTATCGCAGGGGTCATTTTCCTTGCAGTGACTTATATTGAGCACATTTCGTTATCGCAACTGTTCCCTTGGTTAGGCAAAGGGCTTGAATTTATGAATATCGGTATCGCTGCATTTGTGTTAAATATTATTGTTGCAACGGTCGTATCGTTATTGATAGGTAGAAAGCAAAAAGCGATTTAGATGTTATCGTTGATAGGGCAGTGTTTTTGCCCTATCAATCAGTTAGTTATTTCTAATAGGTGGTGTAGCGGTTATTTGCTGGTATGGTTTTTAATATTTTAGTTTTATAACCCCATAAGTTAAATTGTTTTTCTGTGATGTTTTAATTTGCTACTTTTCATTCTTAATGCTTTTGCATCTTGGTTTACCAAGCGCTCATCTATTCTTGGTGCTTGGATATAATTGAATGTTTGATTTGCAGCCAGTGAGCTAGACAAACTGACAGTTTTTTCTTCAGTTTTGGCTCTCATTTCAAACTTATATGACTTATCATTAAACAGAGCATCTAAGAAGTTAAAAAAATGACTTTTATCGGTTGTTTTAAATAGTCCTTTATTCGGTTCGAAAAATTCAAAAATAGGTTTGCCATTTCTATATTTAACGACAATTCCCATTGAGTGCGTTTGACTGCACAGGTTACCAATAATATCCTTTTTCTTTATTAAGCAATCTTCAATGTGTGCTTTTAATTCTTTGGATGTAAAGGTGATATCGAAATCAATAGATGTAATTGAGTCATAATGTATATTTTGTATATTTTCAAGCTGTGTTAATCTTTCTTTTGTAAGCTTTAAATAATAATCTTTCACTAAAGAGAAAAATAGTGGAAAGCGCAGTGAGTCTATTTCGCTTTCATTCTGAAAACATTTTGAAGAGACATCACTAACTAAGTTATTATAACGGTTTTTTTCTAACTTAAGAGGAGGATTAAGTGCATCATGATAAACTTTATTGATAAACTCGTGTAGCTCTAGATATAAATGTTTTTCATCCTCTTTAATTGATAACGTGTTTTTTTGAAATAACCTATTTATGTAATCACAGTCATCTTCATTATATTCTTTTTTTATTTTATTGAATTTATTCAGTATGTCTCTTAAAAAATAAATCATGTGATGATGATTTTGAATGTTCCTAGCTTTATTGAAATTCTGATTTAACAAGGCTTCACTATGTTTTTTAAAGGCTTTATAATGATAGGTGTCTTTTAAAAAATCAACCAACTTTATTTTTTTTATGTTTTTATAAGCGTTATATGTCTCAGTGACATAGATCTCTTCTTGGTTTGCATGAGCATAATATAAAAAAGAGTTAGTTAGCCCATAACAGATCCCATCTTGTAAACTTTTCATATTATCTACCCCAATTATTTTTTTAGAAAAATTATTTTTTGAGGTGTTTTTAAAATGGTTGATAATATCAACTTGCTCAAATTTTACTGAATATTTAAAAGCATCTAGCATGCTCATCTCCGCGCTTAATTATATTTTAAATGTTCCTTTATTATTACTATTAATGGTAATTAATCTTGCAATTTTCAGCAGTTAAGAGGAGATGAGGAAAAGCGTCTCGCGTATTTTTGTTAGATAAAACAAAGCCAACCGTTTTTGTTCAGTTGGCTTTTTAATTAAGACAAAATGCTAATAATTTATATTAGGCATTTTCATTTTGTACGGCTTGGATCGCTGTCAGAGCAACGGTGTAAACAATATCATCGACCAATGCACCACGTGATAGGTCGTTAACCGGTTTACGCATACCTTGCAGCATTGGACCAATAGAAACGAGGTCGGCTGAACGCTGAACCGCTTTATAAGTCGTGTTACCCGTGTTCAAGTCAGGGAAAATAAACACGGTAGCTTTACCTGCAACAGGTGAGTTTGGTGCTTTTGATTTCGCGACATCTGCCATCACAGCCGCATCATACTGCAATGGACCATCAATCATTAAGTCTGGACGTTTTTCTTGTGCTAAACGAGTTGCTTCACGCACTTTCTCAACGTCACTTCCTGCACCTGAATTACCAGTAGAGTAGGAGATCATTGCAACACGAGGTTCGATACCAAAGGCTTTCGCGGAATCTGCTGATTGGATAGCAATCTCTGACAGTTGCTCTGCGGTTGGGTCTGGGTTGATCGCACAGTCACCATAAACGAAGACTTGCTCAGGGAGTAGCATAAAGAAGACAGAAGAGACTAATGAGCTACCCGGCGCTGTTTTGATCAATTGCAGAGGTGGACGGATAGTATTTGCTGTGGTGTGGACGGCACCGGATACGAGACCATCAACTTCACCTTTTTCGAGCATTAATGTACCCAAAACAACATTGTCTTCAAGTTGCTCACGAGCAACAACTTCGGTCATGCCTTTGTTTTTGCGTAGCTCAACTAGGCGAGCAACATAATCTTCGCGTACCTTCACAGGATCAACGATTTCGATGCCTGTACCAAGCTCAATACCTTGCGCAGCAGCGACGCGGCGAATATCTTCTGGATTACCTAACAGTACGCAAGTTGCAATACCACGCTCTGCACAGATAGAGGCAGCCTTAACCGTACGTGGCTCATCACCTTCTGGTAAAACAATACGCTTACCGGCTTTACGTGCTAGTTCAGTTAATTGATAACGGAAAGCAGGTGGTGATAGGCGGTTAGGACGCTCAGAATCAGCCACGAGTGATTCAATCCATTCACTGCTAATATGACGAGCAACGTAGTTTTGAATTTTTTCAATACGTTCATGGTCATCCGCAGGCACTTCTAAGCTGAAACTTTGTAGATTCAGTGAAGTTTGCCATGTATTGCTTTTCACCATAAATACAGGTAGACCTGTTTCAAAAGCTTGTTCACAGAGTTGGCGAATAGGCTCGTCGATTTGGTAGCCGCCAGTTAGCAGGATTGCACCAATTTCAACGCCATTCATTGCCGCAAGAGACGCAGAAACTAATACATCTGGGCGGTCTGCCGAAGTCACTAAGAGTGAACCCGGGCGGAAATGCTCAAGCATATGAGGAATACTACGAGCACAAAAAGTCACTGATTTCACGCGGCGAGTATTGATTTCACCTTCATTAACAACGTCGGCATTCAAGTGTCTTGCCATGTCGATGGCACGCGTTGCAATCAGGTCAAAGTTCCAAGGGATTGATGCTAGAACCGGTAGACTTAGGCACTCTAAATCTTTTGCTGTGATATTCGCAATGGTTGCTTTGGTCGAATCATCAAAGATTTCAGAGAGGTCAGGGCGAGTACGACCTTGCTCATCAACAGGGGCATTCACTTTATTGACGATAACCCCGATAATATTTTTATTGCGTTGGCCGCCGAATTCGTTACGTACTAACTCAAGGCGCTCTTTCATTTGAGTTATATTGCTGTTACCCGGTGCGGTGACAAACACAATTTCTGCACCTAAGGTTTTTGCGATGTCATAGTTCAGAGACTGTGCAAAAGAGTGCTTACGCGTTGGCACTAAACCTTCGATTAATACCACTTCAGCATTTTTAGTTTGCTCATGATAACGGGCAACAATCTCTTCCATAAGCACGTCTTTTTTTGAAGAGGTCAGTAATGACTCTACATATTCCATTTTTAATGGTTCGACGATAGTGGTGAGACTTGAATGAGAGCGTAAAACTTCAGTGGTTTGATCTTTACTACCGGAAATACGTGGCTGAGCGATAGGTTTAAATACGCTCAACTGGACACCTTTTTGTTCCATTGAACGAACGACACCTAAGCTGACGCTGGTCAAACCAACGCTAGTGCCGGTAGGAATTAACATAATTGTACGAGACACGGGAACCTCTTTAATCGGTTACTCTAATAAAACAGTATCATAAAGTAGTACCGCCAGCGGGTTAGGCTGGCGGTAGAGAATCTTAAGCGGTTAAGCGTGCTGAATCTTGAGCAATCACTAACTCTTCGTTAGTTGGGATAACCAGCGCAGGGCGGCTGTTATCTGTGGTGATTAAGCCTTCTTTACCGAAACGTGCAGCTAAGTTGCGCTCATGGTCGCACTCGAAGCCAAGTAGAGCCAGTTTCTTCAGCGTTAACTCACGTACTTGCGCAGAGTTTTCGCCGATACCGCCAGTAAAGATAATGGCATCAAGACGGCCTTCCATCAATGCACAGTATGCACCGACATATTTCGCTAAGCGATGGCAGAAAACGTCCATAGCGCGTTTAGCGTCGGCTTTGGTTGCATAGTTATCTTCAACATAACGGCAGTCACTAGTCACACCGGTTAAGCCGAGAAGGCCAGACTCTTTTGTTAGCAACTTGTTGATCTGCTCAACGCTCATGCCGAGTGAGTCATGTAGATGGAAAATGATCGCAGGGTCGATATCACCACTACGCGTTCCCATGACTAAGCCTTCTAATGGCGTCAGACCCATAGAGGTGTCAACACATTGACCGTTAACAACCGCCGTCACCGAGCCACCATTACCTAAATGGCAGGTAATAACGTTAAGCTCTTCAACCGGTTTATTCAATTTTTTCGCCGCTTCACGGGAGACATAGTAGTGGCTAGTTCCGTGAGCGCCATAACGACGGATACCATGCTCTTCATATAATTCATATGGTAGTGCATATAGGTAAGCTTCTTCAGGCATAGTTTGATGGAACGCAGTGTCGAAAACCGCTACGTTTTTGTGTACTAAATGAGGGAATGCCTTTCTCGCTTCCTCGATACCAATCAAGTGAGCTGGATTATGCAAAGGTGCAAATGGCACTGCTGCTTTAATGCCTTCAACGACGTCGTCATTGATCAAAACAGATGAGGTGAATTTCTCGCCACCATGAACAATACGGTGACCAATAGAAGAAATTTGAGCAGACAACTCAGGTTTTGCTGCAAGAATAGTGTTAACAATGAAGTTCAGTGCTTCACTGTGTGCCGCGCCTGCACCTAATTCAGCTTCATGCTTAGCGCCGTCCATTTTCCACTTAATACGAGCTTCAGGCAGATTAAAGCATTCAGCTAATCCAGATAAATATTCATCGCCATTGGTTGGATCGATGATGGCGAATTTCAGTGAGGAGCTACCGCAGTTTAGTACCAGTACCAGCTTACTTGACATGGAAATACCTATCGTTAATTGTTGTTGTGAAGCCTTTAAGTTGCAAAAGCATAAAAAGACTTTGTAAAAAGTATGGTATCGCTAGAGACTAGCGCATTTGACACCTGATATTTCATGATTGATATCAATGATAATGTCAAAACTACATGTATCGGTGCCTAATAAAGGGTTAAAAAAGCCGTGTTTTTAATTGCATTAAGCGCATGATGAGTGAACTTAATGACTGGCGTTGAAATAACACGCAAAAACCCCAATATATATCAAAGCTGTAGAACAATTGAAATCAAGCATAAATTAACAGACTTCTACAGCGATGCTAAATGCGGCCAATTCTACTAAAATTATTTTATATTTTGTATGTTTTTTTTAGAAATGGCCGGTTTGATTGATTAAAATCATAAGCACCGTAAAAAATACGCATTTTATGCAAATTTACCTATCAATCAGGATAGCTGATTTCGCCAAAAATGATCAGATTTGTGCGGCAATAATTGAAAATTATCTATTTGTGCTTATTCATAGGCATTGCTGTTAAAATGGCGTAAGGTAAGTATTAAATGTGTTATTTCTTTATATAGGTTTGCGAGTCATAGGAAGGAATGTATGAGTACATTACAAAACTCACCATCGGGTTTTTTTAAACGATTTAGGTTGGGGAACCTGTACCTAAAAACGTTTCCTATGGAGAAAAAGTTAACCCCTATCTTCCCTGAATTGCGCATGATCAAGGCGACTCGGTTTGGTATTCGCTATATGCCGCCTATTGCTATCTTTACACTGACTTGGCAAATCGCACTAGGGGGAGACCTCGGTCCTGCGGTTGCAACAGCACTATTTGCTTGCAGTTTACCGATGCAGGGTTTGTGGTGGCTTGGTAAAAGAGCATCGACTCCACTTCCCGCCAGTTTGTTGAGTTGGTTCTACGAAATTCGAGAAAAATTTGTACAAGCAGGGATTGCGATGGCACCTGTAGAAGGGCAGCCTGATTACTTGGCATTAGCACAATTGTTACAACGAGCATTTAAGCAATTAGATAAGTCATTTATGGACGATATTTAAATTAAAAGTCCGATTTAACAACAAGTAACGCAAAAAGCCTGTCTAGATCAATAAAAGTGATGTTTTCACTGTCCATCATGAAATTTGAATGCGAAGATGAGCTAAAAATTTTCCGAGGAGAAGCATGATGGAAATGACCAACGCACAACGCCTAATTTTATCTAACCAATATAAAATGATGACTATGCTCGATCCTGAAAATGCGGATCGTTATCGCCGTCTACAAACGATTGTAGAGCGGGGTTTTGGTTTGCAAATGCGTGAGCTTGATAGAGATTTTGGTGAATTAAGTGAAAGCACTTGCCGTACCGTCATTGATATTATGGAAATGTATCATGCTTTACAGGTCTCATATGGCAATATGAGTGACCCACAAGGCATTGACGCGCGTCGAGTACAATTTTTAGGTTTTGATGCAGCAACAGAGGCGCGTTATTTGAGTTATGTTCGCTTTATGGTTAATACGGAAGGTCGCTATACGCATTTCGATAGCGGAACTCATGGTTTCAACTCACAAACACCAATGTGGGATAAATATGTGCGGATGCTGGGGATCTGGCGTGCATGTCCTCGCCAATACCACCTATCTGCGGTAGAGATTAGTCAAATTATTAACGCATAATGCGTTTGTAAGGGGTAAAAGTGGAGTTAAAAGCAAAAGGTTTTCTATTTGATCTTGATGGTACACTTGTCGATTCATTAGCTGTTGTTGAGCGCTGCTGGTGCTTATTTGGTAAAGAGATAGGGGTAGCGCCAGAAGAAATCATTCGTTTTATCCATGGGAAACCAGCGCTAACCAGTTTACGCCACTTTATGCCTGATGCCAGTGAAGACGAAATTAATGCTCGTTTTCGCTGGTTAGAAGAAATGGAAGCTTCCGACACTGAAGGTGTTATTGCGTTATCAGGCGCCGTAGCACTGCTCACCCGTTTAGAGGAGTTAGGGGTGCCTTGGGCTATCGTAACCTCAGGAACCGTACCGATAGCGCATGGTCGTCAACGAGCAGCAGGATTACCTGAACCCAAACATTGGGTCACATTTGAAAAAGTGACAAAAGGTAAGCCTGATCCTGAACCTTTCCTATTAGGGGCAAAATGCCTAAATTTAGATCCACAAGCGTGTATTGCATTTGAAGATGCACAAGCAGGCATTCACTCAGCCCTTGATGCAGGCTGCCAAGTGGTCGCTGTTCATGCCCCAGAGAGTATGCCAAGAAGAGAACAAATTCATGCAATAATCAGTTCATTAACGCAAATTTCGGTATCTGGCCCAGACAAAAATGGTGTTTTCACACTATCTGTATCAAAAAATGTTTAATACCGAATTAATCAAAGAAATTCTCCGCTAAACATGGTTAACTAAAGGAATTGATTAGCACTGTTTTTTTCGTCGAAAGGGGATGCTTTGAACGGAGAATTGCTGTGGGTGTTAACCCTGCTACTGATAGCTATCGTACTGTTTACCACAAACAAAATTCGGATGGATGTGGTCGCGTTATTGGTTATCGTTGCATTTGTTCTAAGTGATACTTTAACTTTAGAGCAAGCCACTGCGGGTTTCGCCGATCCTAACGTATTATTGATAGCGGCGTTATTTGTGATTGGTGATGGCTTGGTTCGAACAGGGATCGCCTATCAAATGGGCGATTGGCTGGTTCGTGTTGCAGGTAGTAGTGAAAGCAAGATGTTAGTATTTTTAATGCTAACGGTTGCTGGGCTAGGCGCTTTTATGAGTTCTACAGGGGTGGTTGCTATTTTCATCCCTGTTGTACTGAGTGTTGCCGCCCGCATGAAAATCTCTCCAGGTCGCATGATGATGCCATTAGGCTTTGCGGGCTTAATTAGTGGCATGATGACATTAGTTGCGACACCACCGAACATGGTGGTCAATAGTGAATTGGTCAGGGAAGGCATCAAAGGGTTTCAATTCTTCTCCATTACACCAATTGGTATTGTGATTTTATTGGCGGGTATCGCCTATATGTGGGTTGCCCGCCGCTGGTTAGGAAGTAGTGAACCCGATAAGCTCCCCGAACGTTATCAACGTACCTTTCGTGACCTCATTCGTGACTATAAATTAACCGGTAGAGCGCGCCGTCTTGCCATCCGTAAAGGCTCGCCATTAATTGGTCATTCCCTTGATGAATTGCATTTACGCTCTCGCTATGAAGCTAACGTGGTAGGCATTGAGCGCTGGCGGAAATTTCGCCGTGTTATGGTCAGTGCAACAGGGGGAACAGAACTTAGAGAGCAAGATGTATTGCTGGTAGATATTTCTGTCAGTGATGATGAGTTACGCCAATTCTGTTTTGAACAGAAACTGGAACCGATGATTTTACGCGGTGACTATTTTTCTGATCAATCTCGAGATGTTGGTATGGCGGAAGTGTCTATGAACCCAGATTCTGAATTATTGGGTAAAAGTCTTCGCGATATTAAGTTTCGTACTCGTTATGGCCTGAATGTTGTGGGGATCCGCAGAGATGGTAAGGCCATGGATGGTAAATTAGTTGATGAACCATTGAGGCTCGGTGATATTCTCTTGGTCATTGGGGATTGGAAACTGATCCGCATTTTGTCGACAAAACCGCGCAATTTTATTGTGTTAAACCTTGCTGCTGAAGTAGAGGCAGTCGCTCCAGCCGCCTCACAAGCTCCTCATGCGCTGTTTTGTCTGGCATTGATGGTCGCTATGATGGTAACAAATGAAATTCCTAACTTTGTTGCAGCGTTGATTGCGTGTTTATTAATGGGGAAATTCCGTTGCATTGATATGGAGAGCGCCTATAAGTCTATTCACTGGCCCAGTATCATTTTAATTGTTGGGATGATGCCGTTTGCATTGGCGCTTCAAAAAACGGGCGGGATCTCATTGGCGGTTGATGCCCTCATGGAGGTTGCGGGTAATTTGGGGCCACATGTCATGCTGCTATGTCTATTTATACTTTGTGCCACAATAGGTTTATTTATTTCTAATACCGCTACGGCCGTTTTAATGGCGCCTATCGCGATTGCTGCGGCACGTCAGATGGAGGTTTCACCATTACCGTTTGCGATGATTGTTGGGATTGCAGCTTCTGCGGCATTTATGACGCCAGTCTCGTCACCAGTGAACACATTAGTGCTAGGCCCTGGGGGCTATAAGTTTGGTGATTTTGTCAAAATTGGTGTGCCATTTACCATCATCGTGATGATTATAAGCGTATTATTAGTACCTATTCTTTTTCCTTTCTAATGAGAATGAAGCCCTTTATCAGAGGGCTTCTACTTCTTTTTGTATTCATTAAAAAACGTAACCGTTAATAGCTTAAATAACTTGAGATCGGCTTAAGCCGACTTCAGATTAACGCTTATGATAATTGGCCTGTAAAATACATGATTAAAAGTGGCAAAAAAATAGCAAACAAAAAACAATTTCTATTGTTCTCATAGAGAGTGATCATGGAAAAGTTATATTAGGTATTAATGGTGATTCAAGACGACTGAATACCGATTTCCCGACAGTATTAAAAGAATGAGAGTGAGTGTTATTGATTAAACTGGAATGAAAAGTACCATTCCAGTTTTGAAGATTAATGGCTAATTTCATCAAGAGATAGTTTAAAACCAGGTACAAAAATCTCGATAAAATAATCCATCTCGGGGCTTTGTCGCTCAGCAAGGATTTTTTCAAGGCGTTTTTTGGCTAATTTAAATTCACTATTTCCGGCAGATAACTCTTCTAAACATTTTAAATAAGCGCACAGCGAGTCAGCCTGTTTAACAATGCTGTGCTCTTCATCCGATTGCAACTCTTCAATGAGAAGTGGCTTGAAATCCTCTTGTAGCTCTTCTGGAAGCATATCTAGCAATTTTTGCTGGGCAAATTGTTCTATCTTTTTATATTCATGCGCAATCTGTGAATTGTGATACTTAATCGGGGTGGGAAGGTCACCCGTAATCACTTCACTGGCATCATGGTACATTGCTAATAAAGCAATGCGTTCAGCGTTAACGTGACCAGCGAATTTGCGGTTTTTGATAATCGCCAGCGCGTGAGCGACCATGGCAACTTGTAAGCTATGCTCTGAGACATTCTCAGTACGGACATTACGCATTAGCGGCCAGCGATAGATGAGTTTCATTCGTGCAAGGTGGGCAAAAAAGTAGCTCATAAAACCTCATTAAATGGGCAAAGAAACGATTATATTATAGTCTATTTAAAATAGATATTGGTTTGTCAAAGGTTAAGGAAATTAAAATAGAAGTAAATTAATAATTTAAGTGGTTTTATATCGCTAATCATTCATTTATTTTATATCTGCTGTAAAACAGCATTAATTAAATTTATTTCTATTGATAGCATGAGAAACTATATGGAGGGTTTATGCCTTGGAATTTGGGGTTTATTACATTTGAAAATTTTTGGCATGAAAAATTAAAATATGTCAGATTACATCATACGGCCGCTCATGGTAAGCCAACAGATATGACACTTTATAATATTGAGCATGGGAAGATTATAAAAAAAGCAGGTTCATTTGAGTATTCTGGCTATGAAGATTATTGGCGACTAGAAATAATAACAGAGCGAGGAGAAAGATTTATTACAAAAAATAATTTTTACTGTTCTATTACTGAAGATGATGACCCAACAGTTATTGTTGGTGTTAATGGTGATGCAAGAACCATGTATATTGCATTTTCTCACTCAAGTGGTTGCAAAACTAAACTACTAAGAGCCTAGTAAAGCTAATTTAAAAGAGAAGAGATAATGCTATCATAATAAGATAGTAGCTTTAATTTTATTAGGCCAATATACTTTTATAGAACGTCTGTTTATGATGTTCTTTTATTGTTGTTTTATTTGTTTTTAATTATTGTTTGATCTGCGGTGATAAAAATCTATAATCAGGAATAACATTCTTAATAAATAATGGTAGGGGATAATATGAAATACTTTCCAATTATATTATTGCTATTCTTTTTAGCAGCAGTTTATTTTATTTCTATTATATGATTATTGATAAACGATAATAAATAAGTCTGAATCATCTTTTTAAGAGTATTAACAAAACGTTGTTCAATAAAGAGGTGATAGGCCGTCTATTGTGTTTGCTGAATGCTTAGCTCTATTGTCTCAATAAGACAGCAGGGCTTTTTTATTTTCTAGCTTAAATTGGAAAAGTAATAAATGTTAAGCCGTAACAGACGATTCATAAAAAACACTCCCTTTTTTGAGGGAGTGTTTCTGTCTTAACGATTAATGAAGCATTATTGGCGATAATTTTCGATAAAACGACCAAATTTATTAATTGCCATTTCAAGATCATCTGCATAAGGCAGGGTCACGATGCGGAAGTGATCCGGCTCTGGCCAGTTAAATGCAGTACCTTGTACAAGAAGCACTTTTTCTTGTAGTAATAAATCAAGGATCATTTTCTGGTCATCATGGATATTGAAACGCTTAATATCGATTTTAGGGAACATATACAGCGCGCCTTGTGGTTTTACACAAGAAACCCCTGGGATTTGGTTAATTAGTTGCCAAGCACGTTCACGTTGCTCATATAACCTACCACCGGGTTGAATAAATTCGCTGATGCTTTGATAGCCGCCGAGTGCTGTTTGGATAGCATGCTGCATAGGAACGTTAGCACACAGGCGCATTGATGCTAACATTTCGAGACCTTCAATATAGCTCTTAGCTTGTTGTTTCGGCCCGTTTAATACCATCCAACCTTGGCGGAAACCTGCCACACGATAGGTTTTTGACAATCCGTTAAAAGTGACGGTCAGTAAATCTGGCGCTAATGCCGCAATTGAGTGATGCACGGCACCGTCATACAGGATTTTATCGTAAATCTCATCGGCAAAAATAATAAGGTTGTGTTGGCGTGCAAGCTCAACGATTTCTAACAATAACTCTTTACTGTAAACCGCGCCGGTTGGGTTATTTGGGTTAATGATGACAATTCCGCGAGTGCGAGGCGTAACTTTTTTACGAATATCATCAATATCAGGCATCCAACCTTGCTGTTCATCACACATATAATGAACTGCATTACCACCGGATAAAGAAACTGCCGCAGTCCACAACGGGTAATCAGGGGCAGGTACTAGCATCTCATCACCATTATTGAGCAGCGCTTGCATTGCTTGCACAATCAGTTCAGAAACACCATTACCAATATAAACGTCTTCAACCGTCATTTCACGAATATTGCGAGCCTGATAGTGCTGAACAATGGCTTTACGTGCGGAATATAATCCTTTTGAATCACAATAACCTTGCGAGCTCGGTAGATTACGCAATACATCGACCAGAATTTCATCTGGGGCTTCGAAGCCAAACGGTGCCGGATTACCGATATTTAGCTTGAGGACTTTGTTACCTTCTTCTTCTAAGCGCTTTGCTTCTTTTAATACAGGCCCGCGAATGTCGTAACAGACATTATCAAGCTTGTTAGATTTTTTAATGTTATTCATTCGTTCTCTCATTACCCTATTTGGGAAGACTTAAGTAGGGGGATTCCGGCTTATCTGTTACTACTCTACTCTTACCACGGAAGCTTTTGAAGATAGGAGATAATTTTTGGTGAAAAAGGTTGGTTTATGCTGTGATGTGACTGTTGATAACTAAACATGCCACTTAAGTTGAATGTAGATGCCAATAATATTAATTAATTTGAAGTTATCTGTTGTCAATTCTGGCTGTTTTGGAGGAAAAAATAGAAATTATGGGCAAATAATGGCTAGAAACAAAAAGATTGTATCAAATTGTAAGATTGATGACGAAATTGGATGTATAGAAATAAAAATTCATAAATTTCCGTGGAATTTCAACAGAAATTAGCTCTTTTTGTTAGTAATATTGATTGTTCTAGTGAGAAAATAATGAATAAAAATGAATGATAAAACTATAACTAACTGAAAAATAAACGTTTGAGTTAAGGCGTGAGTACATGTTTAAAGGCATTTACATTAAAATAATTGCAATTACATTAAATATGTTAGTATTTAGAGGACGGCAAATAAGAAGGTTGTTTTTACGATTTAAATTAAATCGATTGGTTAACATGCTTCTTTGTCGTTCGGTGGAACGTTCATTTTAAGATTGTCCCACTCGGATAAAGTGTAATAAATGTGAGTCTAAGGATTAGATAAACATCAAGCAAGTTATTTCAGTAATTAAACAAGCTGATCTCAAGGAGGAGAGCAGGAACACCAGGTAACATAAAATTATATAAGAGAATTAAAGATGATAAATTCCAATCGTCCAATAATGAACCTTGATCTGGACCTACTGAGGACATTTGTCGCAGTTGCCGATCTAAATACATTTGCTGCCGCTGCTGCTGCAGTATGTCGAACCCAGTCTGCTGTCAGTCAGCAAATGCAACGCTTAGAACAATTAGTCGGTCGTGAGTTATTTGCTCGCCACGGGAGGAATAAATTACTCACCGCACATGGTTTACAATTACTCGGCTACGCAAGACAAATTTTGCGTGCAAATGATGACGCAACAGCATCATTGACGTATAACGACGCTGAAGGTGAATTGAGAATAGGTGCATCCGATGATACGGTTGATATCTTACTCCCATTTTTACTCAACCGTATTGCGTCTATTTTCCCGCGTCTTGCTGTTGAAGTCAGGATCAAACGCGCACAATTTATTGAGTCGATGCTAGATAATCATGAGATTGATTTAGCTTTGACGACGGCGCGTATTAGCCATCATCCAAAAACAGCATTAAGAACAGTACCCGTGTTATGGCACAGTGCCCCTGATTTCCAGTTGCGCGCTAATGAGCCGATTCCATTAGTAGTTATGGATGAAACAAACCCATACCGCAAACTGAGTACTGATGCTTTAGATAATGCGGGGCTTGCATGGCATATTGCGTATGAAGCAGCATCACTTCCTGCTGTCAGAGCGGCTGTAAATGCAGAAGTCGGCGTGACAGCGCGACCGATGGAAATGCAAAATGCGGATCTGCGCATTTTAAATGAAACGGATGGTCTGCCTCGTTTGCCTGATATCCAATATTGGCTGTATAAAAATGCTGATGAACAAAAGGATTCAGTGTTAACAGTATTTAGTGCAATTGAAAACAAAAAGATCCCTTATGCTGTTGCACCTACCAGTGACGATGTCATTGTTAACGAAAGTGAAGGGTCATTTTAAGCACCAATAATTATTTGATGATTATTAATTGATTAGTACAAACTCAATGGAAAAAACCGCGATAACTTCGCGGTTTTTTTTGAGCAAAACGGGGCAAAAAAGGACAAAGTAACCACTTAATAAGTATGGTTTAAAATAATATTACGTGAAATAATTGTGATGTAGATGGCAGAACATGAATTTCATTTTTTAGTTACAAAATTGTTATCTTGTTAACAATCATATTTTGCTGAATTGATAAAATAGGACTGCTTAGTCAGACAGTTACTTGATTTAGTGAATAAAAAACAGTTAATGTGACTTAGACTAAATTTGAATATTCTGTAAACAGTATGAGCAAATTTTCAATAAAACTGTGCGCTAGATCAAATAAAAAGAGCAAGTTTTCATCTGGTAAGACAGGTTTTTCCTGAGATAATAGTGTAGTAAAAGCGAATAATCAGTTAGACTAGTCATTGCGTTTATTGTGTGTATTTACACACTGACACGTTTTAGCTGATTTTGAGTACTTTTTGTTGCAATCTTGTTTTTGGTAGGTCAACGAATTGTAGCAAGTACGGGTTATTTTGCTTAAGTTGAGCAAAATAAATAGTCGGAGAGAGGACAAACCAAACACGGTCTTCAGACTGCTTTTTTATGTTTGGTGATGATTTTTGGTCTTTCTTCTCGGTTAACTGGGCAATTATGGTGTAATACTGCCGTTAAGAGCAGATTCACGCACCATGTGTAATGAGTAAGCAACGAGTATGTCTGAATCTATCCTAGCGTTAGCCCATAACTGGGCCTTTACGATATTCTTTGTCGGCGCCATCGCCCTTTGTTCGTTTATGTTGGTCGCTGGTCATTTCCTCGGCAGCCGTGCCAAAGCCAGAACAAAACACGTACCTTATGAATCAGGTATTGATTCAGTAGGGAGTGCCCGTCTTCGGATGTCGGCGAAATTCTACTTGGTTGCCATGTTCTTCGTTGTCTTCGATGTGGAAGCCATGTTCCTGTTTGCATGGGCTGTAGCCGTCCGTGAAGTCGGTTGGTTAGGCTTTATCGAAGCAGCAATTTTCATTTTGGTATTGTTGGCTGGACTGTTTTATCTGGTTCGCGTTGGTGCATTGGATTGGACTCCTGTCCGTTCACGTCGCGCAGTTAAAGGTCCTAGTGAAGTTATTAAAATCAGCAATCGTCATCCGCAGTAACAAGCGAGGCATTATACAATGGATTATACGCTCACCCGCATAGATCCGAACGGTGAGAACGACCGTTATCCCCTGCAAACTCAAGAAATCGTTACCGATCCACTTGAGCAGCAAGTTAAAAACAGTGTTTACATGGGAAAACTTTCTCATGCCTTACACGATGTCGTTAACTGGGGGCGCAAAAATTCTCTTTGGCCATATAACTTTGGTCTCTCATGTTGCTATGTTGAAATGGTGACGTCGTTCACAGCAGTTCATGACGTAGCCCGCTTTGGGGCAGAGGTTCTCCGTGCTTCACCTCGTCAAGCCGACTTTATGGTCGTTGCAGGAACCTGCTTTACGAAAATGGCTCCCGTCATTCAACGTCTCTATGACCAGATGCTTGAACCAAAATGGGTCATCTCCATGGGTTCATGTGCTAACTCTGGCGGTATGTATGACATTTATTCTGTCGTCCAAGGTGTAGATAAATTTATTCCTGTGGATGTTTATATTCCCGGTTGCCCACCACGTCCTGAAGCTTATATGCAAGCTCTGCTTCTGTTACAGGAATCCATCGGTAAAGAGCGTCGTCCGCTATCGTGGGTTGTTGGTGATCAGGGGGTTTATCGTGCCAATATGCAATCAGAAAGAGAAAGAAAGCACGGTGAACGTATCGCAGTGACTAACTTGCGAACCCCAGACGAAATTTAAGGCTTAAAGCCATACAGCGTAACAGAGCAATGTGTTGCGAAATGATAAACCTGATCAAGCGTTATGGTGAAGAATGATGACAGATCAGATAGCGCAAGAGAGTACCCTGCCAGGATGGCAGACACAGGAACATTTAAATGATCCTGTGCTTCTGGAACTGCGCAACCAATTTGGCCCGGATGCCTTTTCTGTTCAAGCTACCCGTACTGGAATGCCAGTTATTTGGGTAAGACGTGAGCAGTTACTGGAAGTCGTAGACTTTTTGAAAAAATTGCCAAAACCTTATGTCATGTTATTTGACTTGCATGGGGTGGATGAGCGTCAGAGAATACATAGACAAGGTTTGCCAGAGGCAGACTTTAGTGTTTTCTATCACCTCATCTCGATTGATCGCAACCGCGATATCATGTTGAAGGTCGCATTAAATGAGAAAGACCTGAATGTACCTTCTATCGTGTCACTGTTCCCAAATGCTAACTGGTACGAGCGAGAAGTGTGGGATATGTTTGGTATTACCTTCCAAGGTCACCCAAACTTACGCCGCCTGCTAATGTCACCAAGCTGGGAAGGTCACCCATTACGTAAAGACTACCCAGCGCGCGCTACAGAATTTGACCCATTTGAGCTAACTAAGCAAAAACAAGATCTGGAAATGGAAGCACTAACTTTCAAACCAGAAGAGTGGGGCATGGCGCGTGGTAATGAAAACGAAGACTTCATGTTCCTTAACTTAGGACCTAACCATCCCTCTTCACACGGTGCCTTCCGTATTGTGTTGCAGCTAGATGGTGAAGAAATCGTAAACTGCGTACCAGATATCGGTTACCACCATCGTGGTGCTGAAAAAATGGGTGAGCGTCAGTCTTGGCATAGCTACATTCCTTATACTGACCGTATTGAATACCTTGGCGGTTGTGTGAATGAAATGCCTTATGTGTTAGCCGTTGAAAAGCTAGCGGGCATTGAAGTTCCTGATCGCGTGAAAACGATCCGAGTGATGCTATCTGAGCTGTTCCGCATTAACAGCCATTTACTCTATATCAGTACCTATATTCAAGACTCCGGCGCAATGACCCCTGTGTTTTTTGCGTTTACAGACCGCCAAAAAGTTTACAACGTCGTTGAAGCCATTACCGGTTTCCGTATGCACCCAGCTTGGTTCCGTATCGGTGGTGTTGCGCATGACCTACCACGCGGTTGGGATAAATTACTACGTGAATTATTAGATTGGCTGCCAAAACGCCTCGACTCTTATGTCACGACAGCACTGAAAAACACCATTTTGAAAGGCCGTTCAATCGGGGTTGCTGCTTATACAAAAGAAGAAGCCTTGGCTTGGGGGGTTACTGGTGCTGGTTTACGTGCGACAGGTCTTGATTTTGACGTGCGTAAATGGCGTCCGTATTCAGGCTACGAAAACTTTGAGTTTGATATTCCTATTGCTCACAACGGTGACTGTTATGACCGTGTGATGATCAAAGTGGAAGAGATCCGCCAAAGTATGCGTATTCTTGAACAATGTTTGAAGAATATGCCAGAAGGGCCTTTCAAAGCCGATCACCCATTGACGACGCCGCCACCGAAAGAGCGGACGTTGCAGCATATTGAAACCCTGATCAACCACTTCTTACAAGTGTCTTGGGGTCCAGTTATGCCTGCGAATGAATCATTCCAGATGATCGAAGCAACTAAAGGGATTAACAGTTACTACCTAACGAGTGATGGCAGCACAATGAGCTACCGTACTCGTATTCGTACACCGAGCTATGCGCATTTGCAGCAAATTCCAGCGGTGATCAAAGGTAGTCTGGTTTCCGACTTGATTGTCTATCTGGGTAGTATCGATTTTGTAATGTCGGATGTGGATCGCTAACCATGCATAATGAACATAATAAGCAGACCAGTCTTGATGGCGTAAATGTTTTTGAACCGCAAGAAACACAGCACGGTTTCGTTTTAACGGAAGCCGAGCGTGCTGAAATCGAAGGTGAAAAACACCACTATGAAGACCCGCGTGCTGCCTCAATTGAAGCACTAAAAATTGTGCAAAAAAACCGTGGCTGGGTTGAAGACGGTGCTATTTACGCGATTGCCGAAGTACTAGGTATCCCCGCGAGTGATGTCGAAGGTGTGGCGACATTCTATAGCCAAATCTTCCGTCAACCTGTAGGACGCCACATTATTCGTTATTGCGATAGTGTGGTTTGCCATATTACGGGATACCAAGGATTAGAAGCTGAAATTATCAATCAGTTAAATATTCGTCCAGGGCAAACAACGGCAGATGGCCGCTTTACGCTGCTACCAACCTGTTGTTTGGGTAACTGTGATAAGGGTCCTACTATGATGATTGATGAGGACACTCACAGCTACGTACAGCCTGAAGATATTAAAAAGTTACTGGAGCAGTATCCATGACAAACTCCTTTAAACAAGTGATCCGTACTGCGGAAACACATCCGTTGACATGGCGTTTGCGTGATGACAAACAACCTGTTTGGCTGGATGAGTATCGTAGTAAGAATGGATATAAAGGTGTTGAACGTGCACTTAAGGGCATGGCACCCGACGAGGTGGTTAGCCTTGTCAAAGACGCTGGGCTAAAAGGCCGCGGCGGTGCAGGTTTCTCCACTGGTCTGAAATGGAGCCTGATGCCAAAAGACGAAAACATGAAACTGCGTTACTTTTTATGTAATGCGGATGAAATGGAGCCAGGCACCTATAAAGACCGTCTTTTGATGGAGCAACTGCCTCACCTTTTAGTTGAAGGCATGATCATCGGGGCTTATGCGCTAAAAGCTTATCGTGGTTATATCTTCCTACGCGGTGAATATGTTGAGGCGGCCAAACACCTACGTCGTGCCATCGAAGAAGCGAAAGCGGCTGGGTTACTCGGTAAAAATATTTTAGGTTCAGGCTTTGACTTTGAACTGTTCGTGCATACCGGTGCTGGTCGTTATATCTGTGGTGAAGAAACGGCATTAATTAACTCCCTTGAAGGGCGTCGCGCGAACCCACGTTCAAAACCACCATTCCCTGCAACGTCAGGTGCATGGGGTAAACCTACTTGCGTAAACAACGTTGAAACTATCTGTAACGTTCCTGCCATCTTAGAGCATGGTGAGCAATGGTATATCAACCTCAGTGCTGGCAAGAGTAAAGATGCGGGCACCAAGCTGATGGGCTTTTCAGGCAGAGTGAAAAATCCAGGCTTATGGGAATTGCCATTTGGCACAACAGCACGCGAAGTGTTGGAAGATTATGCAGGTGGGATGCGTGATGGACTGACATTAAAAGCATGGCAACCCGGCGGCGCGGGTACTGACTTTTTAACTGGCGATCATCTTGATTTACCAATGGATTTTGAATCTATCGGTAAAGCAGGGAGCCGTTTAGGTACTGCGTTAGCGATGGCCGTGGATAACGAAATCAACATGGTGTCTCTGGTTCGTAACCTTGAAACTTTCTTCGCTCGTGAATCCTGTGGCTGGTGTACGCCTTGCCGTGATGGCTTGCCATGGAGCGTGAAAATTTTGCAGGCGTTAGAAAAAGGGGAAGGGCAGCCGGGCGATATTGAAACATTAGAGCAACTTTGCCGTTTCTTAGGTCCGGGTAAAACTTTCTGCGCTCACGCACCGGGTGCGGTAGAGCCATTACAGAGCGCCATCAAATATTTCCGTGAAGAATTCGAAGCGGGTATCTCGCAAAAAGATCTGCGCAATATTGCTCAGATAGCCGGTATCCAGCCCAACCTATTAAAACAGCGTTGGTAATATTTTTGCGAATGAGCAACCGCAAAAATCGATTTTCACGAAGAACGTATTTTTGATTAACGCCTGCTGTTGAGCGGGCCTTTGGGAAGCATGCTGACTATGGCTACAATATATGTAGACGGCAAAGAATATGATGTAAACGGGTCTGAAAACCTGTTACAAGCCTGCCTTTCTCTGGGGCTAGATATTCCTTATTTTTGCTGGCATCCGGCGCTGGGAAGCGTTGGCGCTTGCCGCCAGTGTGCGGTTAAGCAATATCAAAACGCGGATGACACTCGTGGTCGTCTCGTGATGTCTTGTATGACACCGGCAACGGAAGGGACTTACATCTCTATCGATGATGAAGAGGCCAAACAATTCCGTGAAAGTGTTGTGGAATGGCTAATGACCAACCACCCACACGACTGTCCAGTCTGTGAGGAAGGGGGCAACTGTCATTTACAAGATATGACGGTAATGACCGGTCATAATATGCGTAAATACCGTTTTACCAAGCGTACTCACATCAATCAGGATCTGGGGCCTTTCATTAACCATGAAATGAACCGCTGTATTGCCTGCTATCGTTGTGTGCGTTATTACAAAGATTACGCAGATGGTACGGATTTAGGCGTGTATGGCGCACACAACTATGTCTACTTCGGTCGTACTGAAGATGGCACACTGGAGAGTGAATTCTCCGGTAACTTAGTTGAAGTGTGTCCAACGGGTGTATTTACCGATAAAACACATTCAGAACGCTATAACCGTAAATGGGATATGCAGTTTGCACCGGGGATCTGCCAACAGTGCAGCATCGGTTGTAACACTAGCCCAGGTGAACGTTATGGTGAATTACGCCGTATTGAAAACCGCTACAACGGCTCAGTAAACCACTATTTCCTGTGTGACCGTGGGCGCTTTGGCTATGGTTATGTTAACCGTAAAGATAGACCTCGCCAGCCACTGCTAAATAAAGATGGCGTGAAACAAGTGATTTCAGCCATTGAAGCGATGCAAAGTGGTGCACAGATCATCAATCAAGCGAAAAAAGTGATTGGTATCGGCTCTCCACGTGCCAGTGTCGAAAGTAACTATGCACTCCGTGCATTAGTTGGCGCGGAAAACTTCTACTCAGGTGTTTCGGCAGATGAACAGCGTCGCCTTGAATTGATGCACAACATTCTGCAAAACGGGGGGATCTATACACCAAGCTTACGCGAAGTGGAAGATTACGATGCAGTATTGGTTCTGGGTGAAGATTTAACTCAGACGGGTGCTCGTATGGCACTCTCGGTTCGCCAAGCCGTTAAAGGTAAAGCTCGTGAAATGGCAGCGGCCCAAAAAGTGGCAGACTGGCAAATAGCGGCGATCATGAATATCGGCCAACACGCGAAATACCCTCTGTTTATCACTAACGTTGACGATACGCGTTTAGATGATATCGCGGCATTTAACTACCGTGCTCCTGTTGCAGACCAAGCGCGTTTTGGTTTCGCTATTGCGAACATGATTAATGGTGATGCACCGGCTGTAACAGATTTACCTGCTGATTTACGAGCTAAAGTTGAAACCATTGCTCAAGCGCTGGCCAGTGCGAAAAAACCATTGATTATCAGTGGTAGCCACTCAGCAAGCGATGCGATGATCCAAGCGGCTGCTAACGTTGCGTTTGCACTCAAAGCAAAAGGTGCTCAAGTGGGGCTATCTTACCTTGCTTCCCACGCGAATAGTTTTGGTCTCGCAATGATGAAAGCACAGCCGTTGGATAGTGCATTTGAGCGCATTAATGCAAATGAAGTCGATGTCGCTATTGTGATGGAAAATGACCTTTACCGTCATAGCAGTGTTAACGCTGTCGATAGTGCATTGGCGAAACTGAAGCACCTCATTGTGGCGGATCATCAACATACTGCCATTATGGATAAAGCCACCTTGGTATTACCTGCGGCAAGTTTTGCGGAAGCAGATGGAACCTTGATCAACCAAGAAGGTCGCGCTCAACGCTTCTTCCAAGTCTTTGACCCATCTTTCTACGATAAATCTATCGTCATGAACGAAAGCTGGCGCTGGTTGCATTCACTGCAAACAGAAGCGCAAGCACGTGATGCAGATTGGTCTCAGCTTGATCATGTTATTGCGGATTGTGTGGCTGCGTTACCTCAGTTTGAAGGTATTGTCGATGCGGCACCAAAAGCATCTTTCCGTATTCGTGGTCAGAAACTTGCTCGTGAGCCACACCGTTATAGTGGGCGTACGGCGATGCTAGCGAATCAATCGGTTCATGAACAGCGCCAACCGCAAGATAAAGACACGGCGTTTGCGTTCTCTATGGAAGGGAACAACAGCCCAACGGCACCACGTCAGCAAATTCCATTTGCATGGGCACCAGGTTGGAACTCACCACAAGCTTGGAACAAATTCCAAAGTGAAGTGGGTGGACATCTGCGTTTTGGTGATCCGGGCATTCGTTTGTTTAATTCAACAGAAGGTAAACTGGGTTATTTCACGGAGATCCCAGCGGCTTATCAGGCGACTGAAGCTCAATGGGTGGTTGCGCCTTACTATCACTTGTTCGGCAGTGATGAGATGTCACAACGCTCTGAGGTGATCCAGCAGCGCATGCCGGAACCTTATATCATGTTGAATGAAAAAGATGCCGCGGCGATTGGCCTTGCAGCAGGTACTCAAGCGGAGTTCAGTTATGAAGGACAAACCTTTAATCTGACGGTGCGCGTGAGTAAAAATCTGTCGAGTGGTCAAATCGGTCTGCCATTGGGTATGCCAGGTATTGCACCAGCCATGGCGGGTGTATCAGTCAATAATCTGCGGAGGGGGGCATGATGGATTGGATATCCCCAGAAGTGATGGAAATTTTAGTTTCCGTCCTTAAATCGATTGTCATCCTATTGGTTGTTGTGATCTGTGGGGCATACATGAGTTTGGGTGAACGCCGTATTCTCGGTTTATTCCAAAATCGTTATGGCCCTAACCGCGTTGGACCATTTGGCATGGGGCAGTTAATGGCCGACATGTTCAAAATGTTGTTCAAAGAAGACTGGATCCCACAGTTTGCAGACAAAAAAATCTTTACGTTAGCACCTGTGATTGCGTTTTGTTCGCTGTTCCTCGCTTTTGCTATCGTACCTGTCAGCCCAACATGGTATGTCGCTGACCTGAATATCGGGATCTTATTTTTCCTGATGATGGCAGGTCTTGCGGTTTATGCCGTGCTGTTTGCTGGTTGGTCAAGTAACAACAAATACTCACTGCTAGGTGCGATGCGTGCCTCCGCACAAACGGTGAGCTACGAAGTGTTCTTAGGTCTTTCATTGATGGGGGTTGTGGCTCAAGCAGGCTCTTTCAATTTGATTGATATTGTGGACGCTCAGAAAGGTATGTGGAACATCATTCCTCAATTCTTTGGCTTTGTGACGTTTGCGATTGCAGGTGTTGCGGTATGTCACCGTCACCCGTTTGACCAACCAGAAGCTGAACAAGAGATTGCGGATGGTTACCACGTTGAATATTCAGGTATGAAATTCGGCCTGTTCTTCGTTGGTGAGTATATCGGTATTGTTACAGTCTCTGCTTTGATTGTAACGCTGTTCTTTGGTGGCTGGCATGGACCTTTCTTGCCGTCATTCCTGTGGTTTGCGATTAAGACTGCCTTCTTCATGATGATGTTTATCCTGATCCGTGCATCTTTACCCCGCCCACGTTATGACCAAGTGATGTCTTTCGGTTGGAAAATCTGCCTGCCGCTGACTCTGCTTAACCTGCTGGGTACCGCAGCAGTTATTTTATACAACGCTCAGTAAGGGGTGATTGAACCATGACATTGAAAGATTTATTGGTCGGTTTCGGCACTCAAGTACGCAGTATTTGGTTGGTCGGTTTGCATGCGTTCCAAAAACGTGAAACGCAAATGTATCCCGAAGAGCCAGTTTACCTGCCGCCCCGTTACCGTGGTCGTATCGTATTAACCCGTGACCCAGACGGTGAAGAGCGTTGTGTTGCCTGTAACTTATGTGCGGTTGCTTGCCCAGTGGGCTGTATCTCACTGCAAAAAGCGGAGCATGAGGATGGGCGTTGGTATCCTGAATTTTTCCGCATTAACTTCTCACGCTGCATTTTCTGTGGGTTGTGTGAAGAGGCTTGCCCAACAACGGCAATCCAATTAACACCTGACTTTGAAATGGGTGAATGGCGTCGTCAAGATCTTGTTTATGAAAAAGATCACTTATTAATTTCAGGTCCGGGTAAATATCCTGATTATAACTTTTACCGTAAATCGGGTATGGCGATTGCAGGTAAAGACAAAGGTGAAGCGGATAACGAAGCCAAACCAATTAACGTCAAAGACCTGTTGCCATAAGGAGCGATATTCATGGAATTTACATTTTATATCGCCGGTCTGGTTGCTGTTTTAGCGACTTTGAGGGTGATAACCAATACTAACCCGGTACATGCGTTGTTGTATCTGGTTGTTTCTCTGCTGGCACTGTCTATGGTGTTCTTCTCGCTCGGCGCATACTTTGCGGGGGCTTTGGAGATCATCGTATACGCGGGTGCCATCATGGTACTGTTCGTTTTCGTGGTGATGATGCTCAACCTTGGGCGCTCTGTTCAAGAGCAAGAGCGTGAATGGCTGGCACCGAAAAACTGGATTGGGCCGGCACTGTTATCTGCAGTATTGCTGGCACTTCTGGTTTACGGCATTACCAGCCTGTCATACCAAGACGGTATTACTGGCACGGTGATTAGTGCGAAAGAGGTGGCAATTAGCTTGTTTGGACCTTATGTCCTAGCGGTTGAATTGGCATCATTGTTACTGCTAGCAGGCTTAGTAGTTGCGTTCCACGTAGGTCGTGACCGTACTGAAAACAGTGCTGATCTTGTTAGCAATGCGAAAGCGAAAGCGGAGGAACAATAATGATACCTCTTCAACATGGTCTGATTTTAGCGGCTATTTTGTTTGTGATGGGGCTAAGCTGCCTTGTTATCCGCCGCAACTTGCTTTTCATGCTGATCGGACTGGAAATCATGATTAACTCAACAGCGCTCGCTTTTGTGGTCGCTGGGAGTTTTTGGGGGCAACCAGACGGCCAGATAATGTACATTCTGGCAATTGCACTGGCTGCAGCGGAGGCGAGTATTGGATTGGCGTTGTTACTGCAACTCCATCGTCATCGTCAGAACCTGAATATTGATAAAGTCAGTGAGATGCGCGGATGAATTTACTCTATTTAACAATTCTGTTTCCGCTTCTGGGGTCAGTGCTATTAGCATTTTCCCGCGGTCGTTGGTCAGAAAATGTTTCAGCTATTATTGGGGCTGGAGTCGTCGGCCTTGCAGCGGTTGTTGCATTGTATGCGGGTATTGAGTTTTTAGAACAACCTGTACTTGCAAATGGTGCATATCCTCCGTACACCGATCTGCTTTGGACTTGGATGTCAGTGGGAGATTTCAATATCCCGTTTACGATTCGCCTTGATGGCCTCTCACTGACGATGTTAGGTGTTGTAACGGGCGTTGGCTTCCTGATCCACGTTTATGCTTCTTGGTATATGCGTGGTGAGGAAGGGTATTCACGCTTCTTTACTTACACTAACTTGTTCATCGCGAGCATGGTGGTTTTAGTACTCGCCGATAACATGATGCTGATGTATCTCGGTTGGGAAGGGGTAGGGCTGTGCAGTTACCTGTTGATCGGTTTCTACTACACCAATCCAGATAACGGCAAAGCGGCAATGAAAGCCTTCTTCATTACGCGTGTTGGTGACGTGTTCTTAGCTATCGGTATGTTTATTCTGTGGAATGAACTCGGTACTTTGAACTTCAGCGAAATGGCTGTAATGGCACCACAAAAAATGGCAGAAGGTGGCAACGCAATCACATGGGCAACCTTAATGATCTTAGGTGGTGCGGTAGGTAAATCTGCTCAATTGCCACTCCAGACATGGCTAGCCGATGCGATGGCGGGTCCAACTCCGGTCTCTGCTCTGATCCACGCAGCAACCATGGTAACCGCGGGTGTTTATCTTGTTGCTCGTACCCATGCATTGTTCTTGATGGCACCAGAAATCTTACATCTGGTCGGCATTGTGGGCGGTGTCACCCTGTTGTTAGCAGGCTGTGCAGCATTGGTTCAAACCGATATCAAACGTGTATTGGCCTACTCAACCATGAGCCAAATTGGTTATATGTTCTTGGCTCTAGGTGTTCAGGCGTGGGATGCAGCTATTTTCCACCTGATGACGCACGCCTTCTTTAAAGCACTGTTGTTCTTGTCAGCAGGTTCGGTGATCATTGCTTGTCATCACGAACAAAATATTTTCAAAATGGGTGGATTGCGTAAGCAAATTCCATACGTCTATACGGTGATGTTAATCGGCGGAAGTGCATTGGCTGCACTACCTCTATTCACGGCCGGTTTCTACAGTAAAGACGCTATTTTGTGGGGTGCAGAAGTGGATGGCCAAACGGTTCTCTTATGGGCTGGCCTCATCGGTGCACTACTGACAGCAATGTATACTTTCCGTATGATTTTCATCGCCTTCCATGGCGAAGCGAAAATTAAAGCGCACAAGGTCAAAGGATTTACTCACTCCATACCATTGGGCATTTTGGCAATTTTAGCGACATTTATTGGTGCGCAGATTCACCAGCCGTTAGAAGGCGTATTCCCTGTTAATCCACTGGAGCATGAAGCTGGTAAGCTACAGTTGGAGATGCTTTCAGGTAGCCTTGCTGTTATCGGACTGTTGATTGTGGCATTCATTTATCTGTACAGACGCTCTATCGCCACAGTTATCGCGAAAAGTGCACCAGGCCGTTTCTTCTCAACATGGTGGTATCATGCGTGGGGATTCGACTGGCTGTATGACGTTGTCTTTGTAAAACCTTTCAAGGGTGTTGCATGGCTACTGGAAAGCGATCCTGTGAACTCATTGATGAACCTACCTGCCTGCTTGTCTCGTTGGGCAAACAAAGGGTTGGCAATTAGTGAGAACGGTCAGGTCCGTTGGTATGTTGCCTCATTGGGGCTGGGTGCAGTGCTGATTCTTGCTCTGCTGCTTTTGGTTTAATTAAGGGACACATTGCGCCATGCTATTACCCTGGCTAATACTCATTCCCTTCATCGGTGGCCTGCTAAGCTGGCAGGCTGACCGGTTTAGCCACCGCGCACCACGCTGGGTTGCGCTGGCTTCAATGGGAATAACATTAATATTATCAATCTTGTTATGGCTACAGGGAGATTACTCTCTGGTAAATCCACAAGGTGTTCCACAATGGCAAGTGGAATACTCAATGCCGTGGATCCCAATGCTGGGTATTAATTTCCATCTGGCGATTGATGGCTTATCACTGTTAATGGTGGTACTAACCGCGATCATGGGGGCTTTCTCAGTCCTCAGTTCGTGGAGTGAAAACCAAGCCAACCAAGGTGCTTATCACTTTAACCTGCTGTGGATTATTGCAGGTGTGATGGGGATTTTTACGGCGGTTGACCTGTTCTTGTTCTTCTTCTTCTGGGAAATGATGTTAATCCCAATGTACTTCCTGATTGCTAACTGGGGGCACAAAGGAGCAGAAAACAGACAGCATATTAACGCTGCAACTAAGTTCTTTATCTACACACAAGCGAGTGGCTTGATTATGTTGGTGTCGATTGTTGGATTAGCATTAGTCCACTTCGGCGACACCTCTGTGTGGACATTTAACTACAATGAGTTGCTTGGTACTCAGATGTCTAGCACCGTTGGCTTTATGCTAATGTTAGGCTTCTTTATTGCCTTTGCGGTTAAGATGCCATTAGTGCCATTCCACGGTTGGATGGCGGATACTCAAGAGCAATCGCCAACAGCAGGCTCTGTGGATATCTCAGGTATCATGTTGAAAACAGCGGCTTACGGCCTGTTGCGTTTTACACTACCTCTGTTCCCTGAAGCATCGATCGAGTTTACACCTATTGCGATGACACTTGGTGTGATCAGCATTTTCTACGGTGCATGGCTTGCATTTAAACAAACAGACATTAAGCGTCTTGCTGCATACAGTAGCTTGTCTCACATGGGATTTGTGACGGTGGCAATCTACGCTAGCTCTGTTCTTGCATACCAAGGTGCAGTGATCCAAATGATCACAAATGGCTTGTCAGGTGCAGCATTAATTATCATCAGCGGGCAGTTGTATGAGCGTACACAAACCCGTGATATGCGCATGATGGGTGGATTATGGAAACGTATTAAATGGTTACCGGGTTTATCACTGTTCTTTGCCGCTGCAACTTTAGGTATGCCGGGCACAGGTAACTTTATCGGTGAATTCATGATCCTGTTTGGTACATTCAGCCAATTTACGCTGGTGACTTGCATCATGGTCTTTGGTGTGGTGTTCGCATCTGTCTACTCATTGTGGATGATGCAACAAACCTACTACGGTACACCAAAATCCGAGAGCGAAATGAAAGGGTTAACAGCACGTGAATTTGGTGTGCTGCTGGCTCTGGCTGTTTTACTGGTTATTATTGGCTTCTATCCACAACCAATTCTGGATACTTCAGAGGGTGCGATGGAAACATTACATAACTTGTACACTGCTTCACTTACAACATTAAGGCCGTAATTCGCCATGACAATAACACTTCAACAATTGATCGCAATACTCCCGCTATTGATCGTCGGATTGACGGCGGTGGTTGTGATGCTGTCCATTGCGTGGCGACGCGATCACCTAACAAGTGCCACACTGACAGTATTCGGCTTCGCCGTTGCGCTGCTATCTCTGTTCTTTATTGCAGAGGGTCTGCCAATAGAAGTCACTCCGCTTATTCGTGTTGACGGCTATGCGATGTTCTACAGCGCATTGGTCCTGATTGCGGGTATGGCAACCAGCATTTTTGCTTTCCATTGGTTGGAAGGCTTTAATGATAATAAAGAAGAATTCCATCTGTTACTGGCGATTGCGGTAACAGGGGGCGTCTTACTTTCAATGGCTAACCACATGGCATCCATGTTCATTGGTATTGAATTGATCTCTTTACCCTTGTTCGGTCTTGTGGCTTACACCTTTGAACGTAAACGTTCGCTGGAAGCAGGTATCAAATACATGCTGTTATCTGCCGCTGCCTCTTCTTTCTTGCTCTTTGGTATCGCCTTACTGTATGCAGAATCAGGCAGCTTAAGCTTTGCGGCTGTGGGTCAGAGTCTTTCTGATAGCCAAATCCATGCGCCATTGGTGTTGATTGGCTTGGGGATGTTGATTGTAGGCTTCGGTTTTAAATTATCACTGTTCCCATTCCAATTATGGACTCCAGACGTTTACCAAGGTGCTCCAGCTCCGGTATCCGCGTTCTTAGCAACGGGAAGTAAAATTGGTATCTTTGCAGTATTAATGCGTATCTTTATGGAAGCGCCTGCTGCTCAAAGTAATACATTGGCGATTGTTGTTAGCGTCATCGCTATTGCTTCGATTCTGTTTGGTAACCTGATGGCTATCACTCAGAAAAGTGCCAAACGCCTACTTGGTTATTCGTCCATTTCTCACATGGGATACCTGCTGGTTGCCTTAGTTGCATTACGCGCCGCCCCAACAGATTCCCAAGTCACTGTCGCTATCTATTTAGTCGGCTATCTGTTTGCAAGTTTGGGCGCCTTTGGTGTGATCAGCATTATTTCTAGCCCATATCGTGGCGATGACCAAGATGACTTGAGTGCATTTCGCGGGCTGTTCTGGCATAAGCCTGTACTTGCGACAGTGCTTACCGTGATGATGCTTTCTCTGGCTGGTATACCGATTACATTAGGGTTTATTGGTAAATTCTATGTGATTATTTCCGCAGTGAAGGCAGAGCTATGGTGGTTAACTGGTGCCGTGGTCTTAGGTAGTGCGATTGGTCTATTCTACTATCTACGCTTTATGGCAAGCTTGTATAGCCGTGATGCAGAACATGCAGATCGTTATACTGGGCCAGAAAAAGCCACTTTCGGGACAGTTGTTGCTGCTATCTGTGCAATTATCGTGATCCTGCTAGGGGTATGGCCGCAACCGCTTATCAATCTCTCCTATATGGTATTGGCTGTGAGCCCGCTTTAATCTTCACCGCCATCACAGTAAAAATAAACGGCTACTTTTCAGTAGCCGTTTTTTTTAATCAGCTAATTGGCGCTGATATTGATATTCGGCTTCATTAATAAAGTCCATAAAGGCTTCACAAGATTTGATAGCATTATGGATATTAAACGTCTGCTCGTCTAAACATGTCTGCATATAGTCAATCCATTGCGTTAAATAAGATTGTAACTGCTGAAAATGGGCAGCCACATCTTGTCGTTGCTCATCTATTTTTGAAATATCTTTAGTGAGCATAAGTAGGTGTGTCAGCTTATCAATGCGCTTTTTAAACTGCTGGTCTTTCTCATTTAAAACAGCGATTTGATCGACCAAATAGAGTCGAACATTGACCAATTTTATAAAATCTAAGCCATTGTCAAGGATAGTGAGTAAGCGCTTGGCACAGGCAATCGCAATTTTTAGCAGATCTTTTTTAGAAGGAGGGATATTTAATGATTCAATGAGCGATATATCAGGAAAAACATGATCAAATAAATCCGCTAGCTTGTAATTTAAGATAACTTCTTCAGCTTTAACAATAGCAATTAACTCTTGGTTAAACTCATCCAATGTCTTTTGATTATTGTTAGCCAGTAATAAAAGGCGATTTTGTAGGTTACGATAGCTCTCACTTTTAAGGTGGTTTGCTTCTTCTAATTGTAATGCCAATAGATAATCGCTTGTGGTACGTAAAGGTGCCGTTAGCTTCTCTAGCTCATTTTTAAGCTCAGTAAAGTCATCGATAAATTCTGTTAACTCTAAATCCTGTTGACCTCCCTTTAAGTCATCAACATCCTGACTTGAAAATCGCTCACTAATCGTACTATCAATGATATAACGAGTTTTTAATTTCATTATTGGCAATGAGTTTCTGATTTGCTCATTGAGACTTTCTGCCTGAGTAGCAATCCGTTTTATTCGATTAAAAATGCTCGGATCGTAACTTAGAATGTTATGATTAAAATTATTAATTTTATTAATGAGCATTCTTACCTGATAAAACTCAATAGCAGGTAAAACTGGGAAATTTACGGTTTGGTGCATAGTATTACCTTTATTAAGCATGAGAGTAATGTGTCATTTTAATATCAAATAGTTCAATGAGTTGTTCTGAGTAAGTTTGCACAGACGCCCATGCGGTGATAATTTTTTTGAAACGAGCAATAAACTTTAAAAGGTTGGCAGCATTATCAATACGCGCAAAAGTTTCTATTGACTGCTTAATTTCGGTCAAAATAACAAGCCACATATAGTCTAAATGGTCAACTGCTAATCTTGCATCTTTAAAATAGCCTTCAATCTTCTGTAAATGTACTTGAATATCAAAAATAACTTTTTTAATAAAGCGATCTTTATTGAGTTTGTTATTGATTTCAACAATTTCTTTAAGTAATGCGTTTTTTCGATGGCGGACTTTTTCAGCTTTGCTGCCGAATATCCCTCCTGTAATCAGTAATCCAATTAAACCACCAGCAAGGCCTGTAAAGCTTAACTTAACAAAATGGTCATATTCTTTTTCGAGTGTTAATACCTCTTTTTTGAGTAAAGTGACTTTCTCAAAAAGATGTGATTCAGAATTAATATCATCAATAGAATCTAATTGCAAATAAATTGACTTAACTTTAAATAATAAAGAATCAACATGTTGATTATTAGATAAAGCACCTCCAATAATATGTGCTCGAAAGTCAGAAATAGTATTTTTAATCCTAGAAGTTTTATTGGCTTGCATTTTAATATCATCTTGGATGAGATTCAGTATGCTTAATAATTCTGTGGCAATTTGCTGGTCATCATTTTGGTAAGTAAGCCCATCTAGCGCCTCGGCTGACAAGTCGTCAATGCTATTGGCTATTTGCTGTATAATAGGCATATCATTAATGTATTCAATGATTTGATTTCCAGTCTGAACAATATTTCGACTAATCAGTGATAAATTAATAGATTGTTGTTTAACTTCTTGTTCGACACCATCCCAACCGCTGGCATGGGTGTGAATTAATTGAATAACCTCAGTCAGTGCGCTAATTTTTATGGGTAAATCAGTTGATTCATTAATTTTTAGCCATGAATGGATTTCTAATGTTGATGTTGGTAATGAAAGGGCAAAATGGGTATATCGATGAATATTCACTAAATCTTGGTAAGTAAAAATGCCGGCGGGGCGAGCAGAGTGAGGGTCTTGGTTGGTTAATAATGCAAGAGTTGCCGCTCCTATATTCTCTTTTTCAATTATTTTGTCATAAGTTATTTCACTCATAATGGTTCATTTCCAATTAAGTATTGTGGTTGAAATAAAAGGTAGACAACAGAAAATCACAAATATGAGTGATGCGATAAAAATGATAGAGCTAAAAATAGTATTACCTCTAAGCAATTTATCACCCATGATAAAACATTAGATTCGCATTTACCCCGTATAGTTAAGAATAAATTACTTTAAGGATCGCCTAAAAGTAGATACTAAAATATGAAAATATATATTATAAATTGACGACCTAATATAATCGATAATAAATTCATTATGATTAAATGTTGAAATGTCTAATCATAAAAGTGCAGGAAGTTATATTAAATGTTCTAAGATAAAAATATTATGTCACTCTTTGACGCGTTAAGAGAGTGAATAATAAATATTAACTCTGCGAGCATTGTTTTTGTCATATCATTTTTTTATTTTTTAATATCGTAATTATAATTAATGTTTTTTTAGTGTGATGTGACGTATTTGAATACTTACCGTATTGTTACCCGATGATGATTATTTTACTTTGTACAAATATGATTAACAAATAACCATCAAGTAAAAAAACAAAATGGTGTTTTTGTGTGATCTTGAAGATAAAGATTGATATAAGTCAAGTAAATAATTAAAGTTAAATTTTTTAATCTATACAATAAGATGCGTAGTGATTTATTGGTGATGTAATAAAAAATTACTAATACATATTTGATTTTACGAGGCGTAACACCTATTGTCAGAAATAATCAATGTATTAATAAATTATATTGCACTATATAATTATCGATAGTCTTTGTTGAGTGTGGCAGTAGGGATCTAAAGTGGTATATAAAAAAATAGATAATTTAATAACTGAAATTCTTCATCAACTGTCAACATTGGCATTGGGCAATCAAGAATTCATACGTCTACATTGGCAATTGGATGGTCACTCTACATTTCCTGGGTTAGCTTGGCTATCGGCTCAATCCTGTTATCCGCAGTTCTATTGGTATCAGCGCACGGGAACGGATGAGTGTAGCGCTCTGGGAACCGTATATGAATTTAACGCAATCACTGAGGCCGAACAGTTTTTGTCTTTACATGCCCAGTATCCCGATATGCGTTTATGGGGCTTAAATGGCTGGAACGCGGTTGGTGAAGGAATTTCATTGGCCGATAAACAACAGGCAACGTTTTACTTTTTACCGCGTTTAGAAATTTTTCGCGTTCGTTCATCAATATCAGTCTATCTTAATATCAAAGGTGAAGATGACCGTTTAGCCGCAATCGCATTTTTAAAGCAGCTCAAGCCAGCGGCAACATTGCCACCTTTAAATACACAAATTATCGGTCATGAACATTTCCCTGAAAAGGCGCAGTGGTGCCACCTATTAAATAAAGCTATCACGAAAATGAGAGCGGGGGAGATGGAAAAAGTTGTGATGGCGCGTGAAACGAAATTGACGTTGTCACAACCCGTTTCTGTGGCGGAATTTTTAGCGGCAAGCCAACGAGTTAATTTTCAATGCTACCATTTTATGATGGCATTAAGCCAAGAAACAGGTTTTCTGTCCTCAACACCGGAGCGTTTGTATCTACGACAAGGTACACAACTCAATTCGGAGGCACTTGCAGGTACAGTCGCGAATCATCCTGATGACGCGATTGCTGCTGAAAAAGCAAAATGGTTGATGGAAGACAGTAAGAACCAACACGAAAACTTAGTGGTCGTGGACGATATTTGCCAGCAGTTACAAGGTATTGTAACGGGTATTGATGTTTCACCCGCGAAAGTGATTCGCCTACGCAAGATCCAACACCTCTATCGTTCGATTGCCGCAACTTTAGTGTCACCTTCAGACAGTGAATGTTTACAGCGTTTACAACCTACTGCTGCGGTATGTGGGTTGCCGAGAACGGTTGCTCGTCAATTTTTAACGGAACATGAGCCTTTCTCGCGCCGCTGGTACGCTGGAACGGGAGGTTTCGTTAGCTTAAATAAAAGTGAGTTCGCCGTGTCCTTACGCTGTGCTCAAATTGAACATCAACGGTTGTCATTGTTCTCGGGGGCTGGGATTGTCAGTGATTCTGATCCGGAGCAAGAATGGATTGAAATTGAAAATAAAGCTGCGGGGCTTAAATCTCTACTTGAACCCCCTGAAAAACCATAAATATAATATGGTTATTTTTCTTTTGGTTTCAATTAGTTCACTAAAAATTGTTCTAAGATCAAGAAATTTATATCAAGCGCATTACACTTACTGATAATAAACAACTTATTGAGCTCATTATGTCGAATTCTGTTTTTAATATGCGTTGGGCTGAGATTATTATCGAAGCACTCACCCGCCACGGTATGAAACATATTTGTATTGCGCCTGGTTCTCGCTCTACACCTTTGACGTTAGCAGCAGCGAATAACAATAAGCTTCACTGCCATACTCATTTTGATGAAAGAGGCTTGGGGCATCTAGCTTTAGGTTTAGCAAAAGCAAGCCTTGAGCCTGTCGGCGTGATCGTCACTTCAGGAACCGCAGTGGCTAACCTCTATCCTGCCCTAATTGAAGCCGGACTGACTGGCGAAAAAGTCATTTTTTTGACGGCAGATAGACCGCCGGAGCTTATCGATTGTGGCGCGAATCAGGCTATTCGCCAAACACATATCTTTGCGTCACACCCATCACAAAGTTTGATGTTACCCCGACCAACGCGTGATATTTCGGCGAAATGGTTAGTCAGTGCCATTGATAATGGGATGAATCAACTACACCACGGCGCTTTCCATATTAACTGCCCATTTGCTGAGCCGCTGTATGGTGAAACGGAAGGAGATTATGAATGGCAGCAACAACTTGGCGATTGGTGGCATTCTAATTTACCTTGGTTAAGCGAGCCTTTAACCAACACCGTTGCCCATATTTCTGACTGGTATTTTTGGCGTCAGAAAAAAGGGGTTGTTATTGCGGGTCGTATGAATAGTCAAGATGGTGAGCGTGTTGCAAACTGGGCGAAGGAACTTGGCTGGCCGTTAATTAGCGATGTGTTGTCACAAACAGGGCAACCTTATCCTTGTGCAGATTTATGGTTAGCTCATCCACAGGCCAAAGCGCGACTTAATGAAGCTGAACTGGTGGTACAATTCGGCTCGAGCTTAACAGGAAAACGCCTACTTCAATGGCAAGCGCAGTGCCATCCACAAGAATACTGGATCATTGATACGATCCCAGAACGCCTTGACCCCGCTCATCACTACGGACGTAAATTAACATGCTCAATTAAAGGGTGGCTTGATGCTCATCCCGCTCAACCAAGAGGGGCTTGGTGTGAAGATCTTTACTCGTTGGCTGAGCAGACACAACGGCATGTGAGTACAAAGTTACGCAATCACTTTTCTGAAGCCGCGATTGCGCATCAATTACCAGCGCTACTGCCGCCAAAAGGGCAGTTATTTGTGGGTAATAGTTTAATTGTTCGGCTAATTGATGCTTTGGCGCAATTACCCGTGGGTTATCCGGTTTATAGTAATCGGGGGGCCAGTGGTATCGATGGTCTAATTTCAACAATGTCTGGTGTCCAGCGGGCAACCACCAAGCCGACCTTGGGGATTGTTGGTGACCTTTCGGCACTGTATGACCTCAATAGCCTCGCTTTATTGCGAGCACCTTCAGCGCCAACGATTTTAATTGTGGTGAATAATAACGGTGGGCAGATATTTTCTATGCTACCTACGCCTGAAGCGGCAAGGCAGCAATATTATTGTATGCCACAAAATATTCACTTTCAGCATGCGGCACTGATGTTTGGCTTGCAGTACGCAGCACCTAAAGATTGGCTCTCTCTAAAAACCACAGTTGAACAATTTTGGTATAACCAACAAGGGACATTGTTGATTGAATTAAACACCGAGAGTGACGAAGGTGCGCGAACTTTAAAACAGTTACTTGATGAGGTAGGCAGTTTCTGATGTTAGCGGCTTATCGACACAATGAACATCATTCGGGGCCTTGGTTAGTGTGGTTACACGGGCTGCTCGGTAGCGCCGATGAATGGCTGCCGATGGTGGAATTGTGCCCTAACTTCCCGTCATTGCGTGTTGATTTGCCCGGTCATGGATTATCTCAGTCTATAAGCTGCCAAAGTTTTGCTGATTTTGATGAGCAGTTAGTTCAACTTTTACAACATCATGGTATTCAACATTATTACCTTATTGGGTATTCGTTGGGTGCACGCCTTGCCATGCATACGGCTTGTTATCGCCAACCTACAGGTTTAAGTGGGTTGGTAATTGAAGGGGGAAATGTTGGGCTAAATAGCCCATCGGAGCGGGAGTCTCGTTACACCAACGACCACCATTGGGCGCAACGTTTTCGCCACGAGCCGATTTGCCAAGTGTTAAATGATTGGTATCAACAACCTGTATTTGCACATTTAACTGCGAGCCAACGCCAACAATTAATCTTGTTAAGACAGCACAATAACCCCTTAGCTGTCGCTGATATGTTAGAAAGTACCTCTTTGTCTAAACAGCCTTTTTTGGTGGACAAACTGTATCAGCTTACGATGCCATTTCGCTACTTTTGTGGTGAACAAGATCAAAAATTTCGAAGCGTTTCGCAACAATATGCTTTGCCGATTACGCTAATTAATAATGCAGGGCATAATGCTCATCGGGAAAATCCGTATGGCTATGCCACTGCACTTCATCATTTTTTATCACACTGTGGTTAAAGGAACTTGATAATGATTTATCCTAGCGAAGAAAAACTCTATGCCCCAATCGAATGGCAAGATTGCTCAGAAGGGTTTGACGACATTCTCTATCACAAGTCGTCAGAAGGGATTGCAAAGATTACGATTAACCGTCCACAGGTGCGTAACGCATTTCGACCACAGACCGTAAAAGAGATGATCCAAGCGTTAGCTGATGCGCGTTATGACGATAAAATCGGTACTATTATCTTGACGGGTGAAGGCGAAAAAGCATTCTGTGCAGGGGGAGACCAAAAAATTCGTGGGGATTACGGCGGGTATCGTGATGAAAGTGGTACTCACCATCTCAACGTCCTAGATTTCCAACGCCAAATTCGTACTTGTCCAAAACCTGTTGTGGCGATGGTGGCTGGCTTTGCTATTGGGGGTGGGCACGTATTACATATGATGTGTGACCTAACGATTGCCGCGGATAACGCGATTTTTGGTCAAACAGGTCCTAAAGTAGGCTCTTTTGATGGTGGCTGGGGTGCATCCTATATGGCACGCATTGTTGGTCAGAAAAAAGCGCGTGAAATTTGGTTCCTGTGCCGCCAGTATAACGCTCAAGAAGCATTGGAAATGGGCTTAGTGAATACGGTTGTACCATATGCCTCTCTTGAAAAAGAGACCGTACGCTGGTGTCGTGAAATGCTTGAAAATAGCCCAATGGCACTACGTTGTTTGAAAGCGGCACTCAATGCAGATTGTGACGGTCAGGCAGGCCTACAAGAGTTGGCTGGCAATGCAACTATGCTGTTCTATATGACAGAAGAAGGTCAAGAAGGACGCAATGCGTTTAATGAAAAACGTGCGCCAGATTTCTCTAAATATAAGCGTAATCCATAATGCGTAAGGCAACACTTTACGCGTTTAGCCTGCCGATGGAGGCAGGCGTTATCTTGCGCTACCAACGCCTGAAAACTCGCGATGGGTTGCTGGTTCGCTTACAAGAAGGGGATAACGAAGGGTGGGGGGAAATATCACCGCTCCCCGAATTTAGCCAAGAAACGCTGGCGGAGGCAACAGAAGAAGCCAAACATCGGCTTGCCGAGTGGGTAAGTGGTAAGCCACTAGCGGAAAGCCTGTTACCGTCGGTAGCTTTTGGTTGTAGTTGTGCATTGGCCGAATTATCGGGGGAACTTCCTGAGCAAGCCGACTACCGCAAAGCACCATTGTGTAGTGGTGATCCTGATGACCTGATTTTGCGTCTAAGTGCAATGGAAGGCGAAAAAATCGCTAAGGTCAAAGTCGGCTTGTATGAGGCGGTACGTGATGGCATGGTGGCGAACCTATTACTGGAAGCGGTGCCTGACCTAAAATTACGTCTTGATGCTAATCGCAGTTGGACGCGTGCAAAAGCAGATGGCTTTGCGAAATATGTTAACCCTGCTTATCGCGATCGTATTGACTTCCTTGAAGAGCCTTGTAAAACACGGGAAGAATCACTGCAATATGCCGCAGATACTGGCATTGCCATTGCATGGGATGAAAGTGTGCGTGAGGCTGGTTTTAGGGTGGAGCCTCAACCGGGAGTTGCGGCGATTGTGATCAAGCCGATGTTAACCGGTAGCCTTGCTTATTGCCGCCAATTAGTCACAGAGGCTCATCATCACGGTCTGCAAGCGGTGATCAGCTCATCGATTGAAAGTAGTTTTGGTTTGACTCAGTTAGCGCGCATTGTTAATGCATTAACGCCTAATACGCTACCGGGGTTGGACACATTAGATTTGATCCAGTCTCAACTGATACGCACGTGGCCAAATAGTTCACTTCCAGTGAAGCAATTAGATGAATTGACTATCGAATGGCAGAGTTAGTATTTTTCCAAGACTGGCCTTGGCAACATTGGGCCAGTCATCGACCTGAAGCAGTGGCATTAATTACCGATATTGAGCCATTGACATGGGAACAACTGAATCAACGAGTGATGAGGCTCGCTTATCACTTTACTCAACAGGGTTTACGTGACGGACAAACCGTAGTGTTGCGAGGTAAAAATAGTGTAGAACTGTTATTGAGCCAACTTGCAACATTGTATTGTGGGGCGAAAGTTTTGCCTCTTAACCCTCGTTTACCTGAGTCTTTACTGGCAGAACTGTTACCACATCTGAATATTGATTTTGCTATCGACTTTGATGATGGTTTACTGGCTAAGTTTACTTACCCAATTTTAGCCGTGTCAGAGCGAGCGGTAACGGCGCATGAGTGGGAACACCATCTGCCTCACTTTTCTCATGCGAAGACCCAACCCGCCACTTTGATCTTAACATCTGGCTCTACGGGGTTACCAAAGGCGGCAGTGCATAATGTGCTTGCTCACCTCGATAGTGCAAATGGTGTGTTACAGGCGATGGATTACCAACAGCATGATTGCTGGCTGCTTTCTTTACCGTTATTTCATGTTTCAGGGCAAGGTATTTTATGGCGTTGGTTGCTGCGCGGAGCGCAATTAGCAATACGCTCAACACCGCTTATCGAAGCATTACAAACGGTTACCCATGCGTCTTTGGTTCCGACACAATTGTGGCGGTTACTCAATCAAACGGAAGCATTATCACTATCTTTAAAACAGGTTTTACTTGGTGGCGCGACGATCCCGACTGCATTGACTGATCTTGCCTCACATAGAGGCATTGATTGCTGGAGTGGTTATGGTATGACAGAAATGGCTTCGACCGTCTGTGCAAAACGTGCAGATGGTAAGAAAGGGGTTGGCCTTCCACTTAAAGGGAAACAGTTGCGCTTAGTCGAGGGAGAAATTCAGGTTCGTTCACAGAGCCAAGCGATGGGATATTGGTTTGATGGAAAAATGATGCCATTAAAAACTATCGAAGGTTGGTTCAAAACCAATGATAGAGGCGCATATATCGACGATGAGTATCATGTGATCGGGCGGCTGGATAACTTATTTATTAGTGGTGGAGAGTGTGTTCAACCGGAAGATATTGAAGCGGTGATTAATAACCATCCAGCGGTGAGTCAAAGCTTTATTATTCCAATTGATGATGTGGAGTTTGGTCAAAGGCCTGTTGCCGTGATTGAGTTCAGCGATAAATGTGAATTAGACACCATTCAAGGTTGGCTAAAAGGCAAACTAGCGCCTTTTCAATATCCTGCTCATTTTTTTCTATTAGAGAATAGCTTAAAAGGAAGCGGTATTAAGGTATCGCGCCAGCAAGTGAAAAATTGGGTGTTACAGCAACCCGACCTTATTCAGTCAAAAGAGAATTCAGGACTGTAGTTTATCTATTTTTGATGAAAACAGGGGTGATAAAGCATCGTCAGAGTTAGATGGGCTTGTTTCGTCAATAGTGCAAACTAATCACTAATTTCCGGCATGGCTCATAATAAACATCAGGCTCAAGATAAGAGCCTGACGTTTAACTAAGCGTGATTATTTAAGGGCATTTAACGCTTTTTCTACGCCCGCACCATATTCAGGGTGAACTTTTTTGAACAGGTCAATTTGGCGTTTTTGTGTCTCTTCAGAAGCCTCAATCAACTCTCCTGCAAGACGTTTGAACATGCGTTGATGCTCTGCATCATCAAGCAGTTCATATAATGCACGCGGCTGGCTGAAATAGTCTTCATCTTCGCGATGGTTCCAATGATCAGCTGCACCTTCAAGCGTCAATGGTGGTTCACTGAAATTAGGCTGCTCTTGGAACATACCTGCACTGTTTGGTTCATAGGTCACACCATTACCACTGTTACCATCAACACGCATTGCACCATCACGATGATAGTTATGGAATGGGCAACGTGGTGCGTTAACAGGGATCTGGTAGTGGTTAACACCTAAACGATAACGCTGAGTGTCGCCATACGAGAACAAACGACCTTGCAACATTTTATCCGGAGAGAAACCGATACCTGGAACAATATTTGCTGGGTTAAAGGCAGCTTGCTCAACATCGGAGAAATAGTTAGCAGGGTTACGATTTAATTCAAAGTAACCGACATCAATTAATGGATAGTCTTTGTGAGGCCATACTTTAGTCAGATCAAAGGGATTATAAGGCACTTTTGACGCTTCGGCTTCTGGCATCACTTGAATTTGTAGCTTCCAGCGTGGGTAGTCACCTTTATTAATGGCATCAAACAGGTCACGCTGAGAACTTTCACGATCTTTACCGATGATCGCTTCTGCTTCATCATCCATCAAGTTCTCAATGCCTTGCTGACTACGGAAGTGGAATTTAACCCAGAAACGTTCATTTTTATCATTGATAAAGCTATAAGTATGGCTACCAAAACCGTGCATATGACGGTAGCTACGAGGTATACCTCGGTCACTCACGTCAATGGTCAATTGATGAAGTGATTCTGGTAAATGAGAGAAGAAATCCCATTTATAAGCCATTGAACGCATATTACTGTATGGGCAGCGTTTAACCACGTGGTTCAAATCCGGAAATTTCAGCGGGTCACGCAGATAGAACACAGGGGTGTTATTACCAACCAGATCCCAGTTACCTTCTTCTGTGTAAAATTTTAATGCAAAACCACGGATGTCACGCTCAGCGTCTGCCGCACCACGTTCACCGGCAACCGTTGAAAAGCGTGCGAACATATCCGTTTGTTTACCGACAGCAGAAAAGATATTTGCACGGGTATAACGGGTAATATCATGTGTAACAGTAAAAGTACCGAATGCGCCTGAACCTTTAGCATGCATACGGCGCTCAGGAATAACTTCACGGTCAAAATGGGCTAATTTTTCTAAAAACCAAACATCCTGTAATAGCATAGGGCCGCGAGGGCCTGCCGTCATCACATTATTATTATCAACAACAGGTGCGCCAGATGCAGTCGTGAGACCTTTCTTTTTCATCACAATACTCCAGTAAGTTATAGACAATAAAACTAAAAAATGCATTTATTTCGTTCGAAATATAATGCTTTCCATGCATAATGCCTTATTATCATTGGATTATAGTTGATTAGTTAAAGTATAACTAATACATAGTACCAATTACTGTGATAACTGATTAAAAATCAATAGGAATACTCAGCGTCGTTGTGAATGGTGTTGTTTTAATGACTGAAAAGTAAAAAACAGTAATAACTACTGAGAATTGGATTTATATATTGTAGTATGACTAAATAACTTCTATTAATGGGGCAATGATATGCGTAAAGGATTATTTCTCGTTGCAGCGGCAGCATCATCAATGATGTTCGTCGGGGCTGCACAAGCTGTTTCTGTTAATGCGAATGTGGGTAAGCATTATACTGAACTCAATGCAGGCATTGGTACTAAAGGCGCAGGCCTTGCATTTGATGGCTCATGGGCGCGTAGTGATCATGATGGTCAAATGGGTAGCTTAGGCGCAACCTTTGGTTTGCCTCTAGGTCCATTTTCAGCCTATGTTGGTGGTAAAGCCTTATATTTATCACCTGAAGACAATAAAGATGGTATGGCGCTAGCAGGTGGAGCCGGTCTTGGATGGCAAGTGATGCCTTCTTTGAATATTTATGGTGAAGCTTATGGTGCTCCGGCATCATTAACATCGGGAAGTCAATCTTATACCGAAGCAAAAGTCGGCGCACGCTATACTGTATTTAAACCGCTTTCAGTTGATGCAGGCTACCGTGTCATCGATATTAAAGGTACGCATGACAACCCAAGCAACAAAATTGCTGACGGTTGGTATGTGGGAGCAGGTCTAAGCTTCTAATTACTGGTTGTAATATAGCGGAACCCGTACAGTTTGGAGTGACGCTATAAAATCGGATATCAAAAGCCCCCCAATAGTTGGTTGCTATTGGGGGGCTTTTCCGTTTAGTGAACGGTACGAGCTTTGTTTTTGACGCTAAATTTAGCCTACATTAGGTAGGTAGCCTGCAACGATAGCAAATTGAATAATGATCACTGCAAAACCGCATAATAAAACCAGACGGAGCAGAGTAGAGCCGCCTTTAACTCGGTAATGAGCTTGCTTATCGATAGGTTTTTCAACGGCTCTAACTTGCATTGTCAATAATGCGGGGATGATCAGGGCTAATACAGACAATGCAACCGCCGCATAAGTTAACGCCTGTACGAAACTACTAAAAAATAACGCTGCTAATAACGGAGGTAAAAAAGTTAACAAGCCTGTCTGAATACGCCCAATGAGGCTATCATTCCGTTTAAATAAATCAGCAAGGTAATCGAATAAACCAAGAGCAACCCCTAAAAACGATGTGGCTAGCGCTAAATCCATAAACAGATTAACGGCAATATTAACGCGTGGAGCCGTAACGACATCACGAATGGCGGTGAGTAAGCCATCTAGGCCAGACTTTTGCGCCAAAATCCCTAAAAATGTGTTAGAAGGGATCGACCCTAAAGTGGCTATCTGCCACAAGATATAGGCAACTAAAGGGATCGCACTCCCTGTAATGAAAATGATACGAAGTTTACGCACATCGCCATTCATGTAATTCACAAGGCTAGGCACGCTACCATGGAAACCAAATGAGGTGAAGATGACTGGCACTGCCGCCAGCAGTAGCCCTTTTTCAGCAGGCATACTGCCTAAGTTGACGGTTTCAACGTGGGGTAACATAACAGCCAACATAATGACTAAAAAGATAATTTTAGCTGTAAATAGTAGGCGGTTAATAAAATCGACAGAGTGCGTACCAATACAAACAACAGCACCACCGATAAGCGTAAATAAGATAATTGATGTTTTGGTCGACAGATGAATATCCCACCACGAGAGTAGGCTGTTGGAGATCAGGACACCCGCGCCACCAATATAAGCGGTAGTCAGCGCGTACATCAGAAGTAACATACTTAAGCCTGTGACGATTTGTCCAATAGGCCCAAGGTATTTTTTCGCGATTGATCCCAAGCCCATATCTGGTGGATTGTATTGATAAACCTCAACGAGCAGTAATGAGGTATAACTCATTAACATCCATAGGCCGACAAGTAGGCATGCAATACCTGTGAAACCGACACCCGCAGCGGCAAGTGGCATAGCCAGCATCCCTGCACCTATTGTTGTTCCTGCAACGATTAAAACGCTACCTAGCGTGCGATTTTTCACAAATTCCTCTGATTAAAAGTCGTGGATTTATTAGCTGAGCAGATTATGCGATCACAGTTTTTCTGTCAAATCTAAATTACAATGAGTGTAAACATAAAATTACACACGCGCGTATTTCTTATAAAGGAATGGTGAAAATAGCAACGAATTATTCGTCCTAGTTAATGAATAATCGTTATTGATATGGTGATTAAAGGTAAATACATCGGATTTTAAATGTTAACGGATGTTAATTAATTGATTGATATATATGATGTTTTAGATTAACAGGACAGTATCTCAGGAACCTAAGATAAATTTTGTGACGGGGTGGGAAAATCGAATTGAAAAATAAGATTAAATTCTTTAACCAGTTAATATAAATCAAATCTGTGTCAATCTTTCATCCCGATAATGTAAGGAAACATTAATTGAAAGGATGAACTTATGGACTTTTTGATACAACTTGCCATTATCCTCGTCTGCTTGTTCTACGGAGCAAGAAAAGGGGGAATGGCTCTCGGGCTGCTAGGCGGCGTTGGCTTAGTGATACTCGTTTTTGGTTTTGGTTTACCTCCTGGAAAACCGCCTGTTGATGTTATGCTTGTGATCATCGCTGTTGTTGCAGCATCAGCGACTCTACAGGCATCAGGCGGTTTGGATGTCATGCTACAAATTGCAGAACGACTACTACGTAAAAATCCAAAATACATCTCTATTGTGGCACCTTTTGTTACCTGTATTTTAACCATTTTGTGTGGTACAGGGCATGTGGTGTATACCATCCTTCCTATTATCTATGACGCGGCGATAAAAAATAATATTCGTCCTGAAAGACCGATGGCGGCCAGTAGTATTGGTGCACAAATGGGGATTATTGCCAGCCCTGTCTCTGTTGCAGTGGTGTCCTTAGTGGCGATGTTAAATGGCATCACCATTAATGGTAAATCGCTCGAATTTTTAGATCTCTTGGCGATTACCATTCCATCGACCCTAATCGGGATACTGGCAATCGGTATTTTCAGTTGGTTCAGAGGGAAAGATCTCGATAAAGATCCGGAATTCCAAAAGTTTATTTCGGTACATGAAAATTACGAATATGTGTATGGCGACAGCGCGACACTACTCGATAAAAAGTTACCGAAAATCAATTGGGTTGCTATGTGGATTTTCCTCGCTTCTATTGGGGTTGTTGCGATTTTGGGGGCAGTTTCTGAATTAAGGCCATTGGTTAATGGCAAACCACTGTCAATGGTACTTGTGATACAGATGTTTATGCTGCTCGCTGGTGCGCTGATCATCATTATTTGTAAAACAAATCCGGCACAGATTTCGAAAAATGAGGTTTTTCGTTCAGGAATGATTGCCATTGTTGCCGTATATGGTATCGCTTGGATGGCAGAAACAATGTTTGGCGCGCATATGGATCAAATCAAAGGCACGCTTGGGGCATTAGTCAAAGACTATCCATGGGCTTATGCCGTGATCCTCTTATTGGTCTCTAAATTTGTGAACTCACAAGCAGCCGCTTTAGCTGCGGTCGTTCCGATAGCGCTCGGCATTGGTGTTGATCCTGCCTATATCATCGCATCTGCGCCTGCTTGCTATGGTTATTATATTCTTCCGACTTATCCAAGTGATTTAGCCGCTATTCAATTTGACCGTTCCGGTACGACTCGGATAGGTAAATTTGTGATTAACCACAGCTTCATTCTACCCGGCCTCATTGGTGTTGGTGTCTCTTGTGTGTTTGGATGGGTATTTGCAGGATTATATGGTTATCTATAATCTGTAAGTGACGTGTTTAATTAACAGCGATGGCGTAAAGAGAGCGTCATCGCTGTGAGGTTTTAACCGATTTCGATGTCAGAAAGGGGATGGCAACAACAAGGTAAAATCTCACCGTCTTGTACAAAGGCAAGCGGTTTTTGTTTATAGCCCACTTTCCCTTTTAATAGCATGACTCGACATGAGCCACAATAGCCTTCTCGGCACTGATATTCAACAGGAATACGGCTGTCTTCAAGTGCTTCAAGCAGGCTTGTGTGGATCTCGGTGTGGTAAGGTACTTGCACACCCTGCGAGAGCCGCAGGGTGACTTTATGGCTAGCCATGATTAGAGTTCGAAATCACTCAGGTCATCAGTGTTGACTTCAGAGTCAATCTGACCAACCAGATAAGAGCTAACTTCGACTTCTTGCGGCGCAACTTGAACGTTGTCAGACACCAACCATGCGTTGATCCAAGGGATTGGGTTTGAGCGTGCCTCAAAAGGTAATTTTAACCCAACAGCTTGCATACGGATATTGGTGATATATTCCACGTATTGGCACAGAATATCTTTATTTAGGCCAATCATAGAACCTTCACTGAACAGATATTCAGCCCACTCTTTTTCTTGTTCAGCTGCATCCACGAACAGTTTATAGCACTCGTCTTCGCACTCAGCAGCAATCTCTGCCATTTCAGGATCATCCTGCCCAGAACGTAACAAGTTCAGCATATGCTGGGTTCCTGTTAAGTGAAGGGCTTCATCACGCGCAATCAGTTTAATAATTTTTGCGTTCCCTTCCATTAGCTCACGCTCTGCAAAGGCAAATGAGCAAGCAAAACTGACATAGAAACGGATAGCTTCTAAGGCATTTACGCTCATTAGGCACAGGTACAACTGTTTTTTCAGTGCACGTAGTGATACTGTGATTTGTTTACCATTGCAGGTGTGAGTACCTTCACCAAACATATGGTAATAGTTGGTCATCTCAATCAGCGTGTCATAGTAAGCAGAAATGTCACGAGCGCGTTTTAAGATCTCTTCGTTTTCAACGATATCATCAAAGATGATTGCCGGATCATTCACGATATTACGGATAATATGAGTGTAAGAGCGTGAATGGATCGTCTCTGAAAATGACCAAGTTTCAACCCAAGTTTCTAATTCAGGAATTGAAATCAGTGGCAATAACGCCACGTTCGGGCTGCGACCCTGAATAGAGTCCAGCAGCGTTTGGTATTTCAGGTTACTAATAAATATGTGTTTCTCATGATCAGGCAAGCCATTATAGTCAATGCGGTCACGGGAAACGTCAACTTCTTCTGGACGCCAGAAAAATGAAAGCTGTTTCTCGATTAACTTTTCGAAAATCGGATACTTTTGTTGGTCGTAACGAGCAACGTTAACAGGTTGACCGAAAAACATCGGCTCAAGTAACTGGTCATTTCTCTTTTGTGAGAAAATGGTGTAAGTATGTGACATGACAATTCCTATTAAATTTTACACGCGCCGCCTTCACAATCTGAATCCGCTGACTCAACAACTTCTTCCAGATCACCTTGAACATCTTCCGCACCATCGCGGGTGTTGTGGTAGTAAAGTGTTTTCACACCAAACTTATAGGCGAGCAATAAATCTTTTAGCAATTGATTCATTGGTACTTTGCCTGTTGCAAAGCGCGTTGGGTCATAGTTGGTGTTTGCAGAAATAGACTGATCAACAAACTTCTGCATAATACCGACTAATTGCAAATAGCCACTGTTTGAAGGCATTTGCCATAACAACTCATAGGCACCTTTAAGATTCTCATAATCAGGTACAACTTGGCGTAAAATACCATCTTTAGATGCTTTAATGCTGATATAACCACGAGGTGGCTCGATACCATTGGTTGCGTTAGAGATCTGTGATGATGTTTCCGATGGCATCAACGCTGATAAGGTTGAGTTACGCAGACCATATTGTTGGATATCTTTACGTAACGTTTCCCAATCATAATGCAGAGGCTCATCAGTCAATTTATCCAACTCTTTCTTATAGGTATCAATTGGTAGAATACCTTTTGAATAAGTGGTTTCATTGAACCAAGGGCAAGCGCCTTGCTCTTTAGCCAATTCGTTAGAGGCTTTCAATAGATAGTATTGAATTGCTTCAAAGGTTTTGTGAGTCAAATTGTTGGCGCTGCCATCGGAATAGCGAACACCATGCTTGGCTAAATAATAAGCATAGTTAATGACGCCAATACCTAAAGTACGGCGACCCATTGCCCCTTTCTTCGCGGCAATAATCGGGTAGTCTTGATAATCGAGAAGGGCATCCAATGCACGTACAGCAAGCACGGCCAACTCTTCTAATTCATCAAGGTTTTCAATCGCACCCAAGTTAAAGGCTGACAGCGTACAAAGCGCAATTTCACCTTCTTCATCATTGATGTTATTCAATGGTTTTGTCGGCAGTGCAATCTCTAAACACAGGTTTGATTGACGCACTGGTGCAACTAAAGGATCAAATGGGCTGTGAGTATTACAGTGGTCAACGTTCTGAATATAGATACGACCTGTTGATGCACGCTCTTGCATCATTAATGAAAAGAGGTCAACCGCTTTAACACTGGATTTACGGATGCTGTCGTCTTGTTCATAAGCCAGATACAGGCGCTCAAATTCATCCTGATCAGCAAAGAAAGCATCATATAAACCAGGCACATCAGAAGGGCTGAACAGCGTAATATCTTGGTTTTTGATCAAACGCTCATACATCAATTTGTTGACTTGGACACCATAATCCATATGGCGAACACGGTTACCTTCAACCCCACGGTTATTTTTCAGCACTAATAGGCTTTCAACTTCTAAATGCCATAAAGGGTAGAAAAGTGTCGCTGCACCACCGCGCACACCGCCTTGTGAACAAGACTTAACGGCGGTTTGGAAGTGCTTATAAAAAGGGATACAACCAGTATGGAATGCTTCACCGCCACGAATCGGGCTACCTAAAGCACGGATACGGCCTGCGTTTACACCGATACCTGCACGTTGAGACACATACTTAACAATCGCACTGGATGTTGCGTTGATAGAATCTAAGCTATCGCCACACTCAATCAATACGCAAGAGCTGAATTGACGAGTTGGTGTACGAACACCAGCCATGATTGGTGTTGGTAGCGAAATCTTAAATGTGGAAGCCGCATCATAGAAACGACGGATGTAGTCTAAGCGAGTCTCTTTTGGATAATGAGAGAACAAGCATGCAGCAACGAGAATATAGAGGAACTGTGCACTCTCATAAATCTCGCCCGTAACACGGTTTTGTACTAAATACTTACCTTCAAGTTGTTTGACGGCAGCATAGGAGAAATTCATGTCACGCCAATGGTCAATGAAACTATCCATTTGCTCGAACTCTTCTTGTGAGTAGTCTTCCAGCAAATGCTTATCATATTTGCCCATTTCAACAAGGCGAGTGACGTGCTTGTACAGCGCGGGTGGCTCAAATTGACCATACGCTTTTTTACGTAGATGGAATATTGCAAGACGCGCCGCAAGATATTGATAGTCAGGCGTATCGCCAGTAATAAGGTCAGCAGCCGCTTTGATCATGGTTTCATGAATATCAGACGTTCTGATCCCATCATAAAACTGAATCTGTGAACGTAACTCCACCTGAGAAACAGATACATTATTCAGGCCTTCAGCAGCCCAAGTGATTACCTTGTGGATTTTATCGAGATCAATGCGTTCTTTATGTCCATCACGTTTTGTGACTAACAGACTCTGGTTCATGAGCAAGTACACCTTGGTTGACCTACAAAATAGCATATTGCTAACGCAAAAAAGCTCATAGATTAACTCTATGAGACTTGTAGTGTTAGATTCAAATTACATACTATATGTAGTGGTTTGTTGATTTTACTATAACAAGATAATGTTAATAAGCGGTTTTATCAAGTGCACAAATCTGAGTCTTCTGTGGATAACTGTAGGGATAAAAAACGTCACCTTGTCGGTAAGCTGCACTAGAAAAGGAATTCTATAAGTGGAAACTCGCAACAGGGTGACGAAAATAAATTTTGCAAAATGCGATCGTTTGCTGTTTTCTTGAACGTAACGCTTGCTATTTATTCGTTGACAGTATGGAGCATATAATTAACGTCCACATTCGGGCCTAAATAGAATTTATCTTTGAGTGGATTATAATGTAAACCCATGATATGCCTATCTTTTAGCTGAGCCTCGTTTGCCCACGAAATCAGTTCAGAAGGGCGAATAAATTTTTTCGCATCGTGGGTGCCTTTCGGAACCATTTTCATCACATATTCCGCTGCAACGACCGCCATTAACCACGCTTTTTTATTGCGGTTGATCGTCGAAAAAATAACATGCCCACCGGGCTTGACCAATTTAGCACACGCACGTACGACCGACTGTGGATCAGGCACATGCTCCAACATCTCCATGCAGGTCACGACATCATAAGCTTGTGGATATTTGTCTGCGTGCTGCTCTACTGTTTCTTGTACGTATTCAACAGGGATCCCTGACTCTAATGAGTGCAGGCGTGCGACCATCAGTGGGTCCGCCCCCATATCAAGTCCCGTCACATCGGCACCTTCACGTGCCATACTTTCAGATAAAATTCCGCCACCACAGCCCACATCAAGTACTTTCTTACCAAATAAACCATCAACCCGTTGCATAATATAGCCAAGGCGAAGCGGATTAATGCGATGAAGTGGGGCAAATTCACCTTCGAGATCCCACCAGCGAGAAGCAATAGCTTCAAACTTCTCAATTTCATGCTTATCGACGTTCTGATACGCGGGGGTTGAAGTATCATTCATGAGTGGAGCTCCTGTTCCTAGATAGGTGTCCAAACGTTAATACGCGAATTTATTGAGGCCATAAAACGTTTTTTTGTTGCTCTTACGCAATAAACTCAAAGTATACGGACACATAAAGACATTTTTCCGCTATTATACATAGCTTGAAAGACAAATACTCACTTCTCATTTTTTTTATTAAATTGGCGAATTGTGGTATAGTTCTAAACCTTTGAATCCGAAGTTATGAGGGACAGTGGTTCCATGAGCGACATTGCCAGAGAAATCACACCGGTCAATATCGAAGAAGAACTCAAAAGTTCGTATTTGGATTATGCGATGTCCGTTATTGTCGGGCGCGCGCTTCCAGATGTTCGAGATGGACTGAAGCCAGTACACCGCAGAGTACTGTTTGCGATGAATGTATTGGGAAATGATTGGAATAAACCCTATAAAAAATCTGCCCGTATAGTCGGGGACGTTATCGGTAAATACCATCCACATGGTGATAGCGCTGTTTATGAGACAATCGTTCGTCTTGCTCAGCCTTTTTCTATGCGTTATATGCTGGTAGATGGTCAGGGGAACTTTGGTTCAGTTGACGGAGATTCCGCAGCTGCAATGCGTTATACGGAAATCCGTATGGCGAAAATTGCCCATGAAATGTTAGCGGATCTTGAAAAAGAGACCGTTGATTTCGTCCCAAACTATGATGGTACAGAGCAAATCCCTGAAGTTATGCCTACGAAAATCCCTAACCTATTGGTTAATGGTTCGTCAGGTATTGCTGTTGGGATGGCAACGAACATTCCTCCACACAACCTAGGGGAAGTGATCAGCGGTTGCCTTGCTTATATAGATGATGAAGATATTAGCATTGAAGGTCTGATGGAGCACATCCCAGGGCCTGATTTCCCGACTGCCGCTATCATTAATGGTCGCCGTGGAATTATCGATGCGTACCGTACTGGCCGTGGTAAGGTCTATATTCGTGCGCGTGCTGAGGTCGAAGTTGACGAAAAAAATGGCCGCGAAACGATTATTGTCAGCGAAATTCCTTATCAGGTAAACAAAGCTCGTCTTATTGAGAAAATAGCTGAACTCGTTAAAGAAAAACGTGTTGAAGGAATTAGTGCATTACGCGATGAGTCTGATAAAGACGGCATGCGTATCGTGATTGAAGTGAAACGTGATGCGGTAGGAGAGGTTGTCCTTAACAATCTTTACTCGCTGACTCAGCTTCAAGTCTCGTTCGGCATTAATATGGTAGCCTTGCATCAAGGCCAACCGAAAATCCTTAATTTAAAAGATATTATTGCTGCGTTCGTTCGCCACCGCCGTGAAGTGGTGACTCGCCGCACTATTTTTGAATTGCGTAAAGCACGTGAACGAGCACATATTCTTGAAGCATTAGCCGTTGCATTAGCTAACATTGATCCTATTATCGAGTTAATTCGTCGTGCACCGACGCCAGCAGAAGCGAAGGCAGGGTTGATCGCACGCCCTTGGGATCTTGGTAATGTGGCAGCGATGCTTGAGCGTGCCGGTGATGATGCAGCACGCCCAGAATGGCTTGAAGAACAATATGGCGTACACGACGGTCAATACTATCTGACTGAGCAACAAGCCCAAGCGATTTTGGATTTGCGTCTGCAAAAACTGACCGGGCTTGAGCATGAGAAACTGCTGGAAGAATACCGTGATCTTCTGAAGCAAATCGAAGAACTGTTGTATATTCTACGTAGCCCTGAGCGTTTAATGGAAGTTATTCGCGAAGAGTTAGAAGCTATCCGTGAACTGTATAATGATGCTCGTCGTACTGAGATCACCGAAAATACAGCGGATATCAACATTGAAGATTTGATTAGCCAAGAAGATGTGGTGGTAACACTGTCTCACCAAGGCTATGTGAAATATCAACCACTGTCTGATTACGAAGCGCAACGCCGTGGCGGTAAAGGTAAATCGGCAGCACGCATTAAAGAAGAAGACTTTATTGAGCGCTTGCTGGTGGCGAATACCCACGACACCATCCTATGCTTCTCTAGCCGTGGTCGCCTATATTGGATGAAAGTTTACCAATTACCAGAGGCCAGCCGTGGAGCACGGGGTCGTCCAATTGTGAATCTGTTGCCACTTGAACAAGATGAGCGTATTACCGCTATCTTGCCAGTTCGTGAATACGAAGAAGGCTACTATGTCTTTATGGCAACGGCGAGTGGTACGGTGAAGAAAACGGCATTGCAAGACTTTAGCCGCCCAAGAAGTGCCGGTATTATTGCCGTTAACCTCAATGAAGGCGATGAATTGATTGGTGTTGATTTAACCAATGGTTCAAATGAAGTCATGCTGTTCTCTGCTCAAGGTAAGGTTGTTCGTTTTGCTGAAGATGCGGTTCGCCCGATGGGACGTACTGCAACTGGGGTACGTGGTATTCGTCTAGCCGATGAAGACAAAGTGGTTTCACTGATTATCCCTCGCGGCGAAGGCCATATCTTAACTGTGACTGAAAACGGTTATGGTAAACGGACAGCTGAGCAAGAGTACCCAACGAAATCGCGGGCAACTCAAGGTGTGATTTCAATTAAAGTCAGTGAGCGTAATGGTAATGTGGTTGGGGCTATCCAAGTGGATGAAACCGATCAGATTATGATGATCACGAATGCTGGTACTTTAGTGCGTACACGCGTTTCGGAAGTTAGTGTTGTTGGCCGTAATACACAAGGTGTGACGCTGATTAGAACAGCGGAAGAAGAAAAAGTTGTTGGTTTACAACGTGTCGCTGAAACAGAGGAAGATGAAAATTCTGATGAAGCAGGTGCAGAGGATATACCTAGCACAGACATGGGAACCAATACGCCTGAATAAATGTATGGGTCATTGATTCGACGGGCGGTTTACCGCCCGTTTTGCTATCTAACCATCCAGTTTAACAACTATCGCTTTTTACAACTTTTATCGAGTATACTCAGTCACAGTAACATAGCCTGTGTAGGATAGATCTTGAGATATTTACCGTCATTTAGAACATCATTACGATTATCCCGTGATTTATTCCGTATCCTCGGCTTAATGCTATGGGGAATGGGGGTTTTTATTACCTTATTCTTCCTTTATACCCAATTTAATGAAAGCAAGTCAGATATACGCCAGCAGTTTTATTCAGGGTTTGAAAATATGCAGGCGTTCATTTTGCAAACCGGTACCACATTGCGCTCTATCCAGTTTATGACTGAACAACATGAAGAGCGACTGGAAAATGAACCAAATTACGTCACATTACCTGCCACGGGATCCTATAGCCTGTACCCATTATCACCCGAGGCGGATTGTACCTATTTTAAAAATAGAACCAGTGATTACCTAAACGCATTCGAACAACTCATTTATTTTTGGAAAGACAGTATTGCTGCTCCGCAAGGGTTAAATCATGTCTTTGTAATAGGCTCTAAGAGTTACTGCATGATGGATTTTCCAATCCGTACGACCGTATCTGACATTGAGATCTTAAAAAAGGTTGGCTACGAAAATATACGTTCCTATCAAAGCCTAAGATTACAAGGGCAAGAGCGTAACTTATATACGATTGTTCATGGTGCTCAAACCGATTCAGGGCAGTTGTATCTGATCCAACCTATTTATGTGAGTAGCCTTCTGTATGGGTTTATTGGTTTAGAGAGAACAATCAGCTTAAATCAATTTATACAACGTTCGAATAAATCCTTTGAAGTGGTCGTCCTTAATTCGTATAACCAACCGGTTTTATATTACCCAACGGACTTGAATCCTAAAAATTCCAATTTACTCTCTATTTCTGAGCCTAGTTTTTTTGGCTTTAGCTCCGATTATTCAAAACTGATTTTTAAAAAGCGCTTATCGCCATCATTAATGACAGTGGTGTATGCTGTTCCCACCAGCGAGATATTTGCAGAGCATAGAGCGTCCATTTTTTATAGTATCGTTATTAATATCACCTCTGGCTGCCTGATCTTTTTCCTCATTTGGTTGTTAGAGCGCAAAATGCTAGTGCCAGCCGCGAATACCGCTATTCGCCTTGAAGAGCATGAACAGTTTAACCATAAAATTGTAGCATCGGCGCCTGTCGGCATCATCATTCTAAGGTTAAGCGATGGTGGCAACATTCTGAGTAATGAATTAGCTCACGATTATTTCCGCTTATTAAGTGAAGATGATAAACAGCGCATACTGACAATTATTCGCCAAAAATCGAGTAATTACATTGATGTTGTGACTAGTAGTAGTACGCATCTACAAATAAGCTTTGTTAATTCGCGTTATCAAAACGAAGATGTTGCTATATGCGTACTGATTGATATTAGTATCCGTGTTCAGATGGAGAAATCCTTACAAGATGTGGCTGATGCTGCGGAACAGGCTAACCATGCTAAATCCATGTTCTTGGCAACGGTGAGTCATGAATTACGTACGCCACTATATGGTATTATCGGTAATATTGAATTATTACAGCGGCTTGAGTTATCCGATAAAGCGAATCGTCTTGTAACCACGATGGATAATTCATCCTCACTGTTGCTGCAAATTATCAGTGATATATTGGATTTTTCAAAAATTGAATCTAATCAACTAAACATTGAATATAAACTATTTAATTGCCGTGATGTTTTTGCTTTTGTCTTAGCTAACTACTTGCCTTTAGTCGCGAAAAAACAGATAGCGCTTTATTCCTTTATTGAACCTAATGTGCCTGATTTGCTATTGAGTGATGCGGTAAGGCTACAGCAGGTGATATCGAATATCATCAATAATAGTATTAAATTCACAGATTCTGGTTTTGTCTTTTTCTATGTTTGGCGTGACGAAAACTATTTAAAGATTGAAATTAAAGACTCAGGGATAGGCATGCCGCAAGCGGTTGTGTTACAACTTTTTGATCCCTTCTTCCAAGTGCATGACCAAAATAATTTGGGGCATAAAGGTACAGGTTTAGGGTTAGCAATCTGTGAAAAGTTGATTAACTTGATGGATGGAGATATTGAAGTTAATTCGCAAATAGGCTTGGGTAGCTCCTTTATTATCCGTATCCCACTTTATGGCCAAAAGTATACCGAACATGCTATTCCGGAATACCGCTTTCATTATCGGATAGCGATTATTTGCCGGAACCAATGTCTTTCTAGCTTTTTAACCAGACTACTTAGACATAACCATTTTGTTGTCTGTGTTGATAAAGAAATTGATAAGGCAGAAAGTTATGATTTATTGATCACCGATAACCAAGACTCTCATGAGTTAAAGAGTAAAAAAGTACTTCATCTGTGTAATCTATATGTTGGTGATTTGCGTGAAGAGTCGCCTAACAAATGGTTATATAACACTTATCAGAATGAAAAGTTACCATCAATCATCGATAAATTTATTTCGAAATCACGAGGTGAGCAGGTTGCAAAAGAAGAGAGCAATAAAGCAAACTCCCTTGAGATAGATGGTTCACTGAGTTCATACCAAGTATTAATTGTTGATGATCATCCAATCAATAGGGTGATGTTAAGCGATCAAATATCCAATATTGGTTTTAGCACTTGTACTGCCGTTGATGGTATTGATGCACTGAAATATCTAGAAAACCATACGGTTGATATCGTTTTAACCGATGTGAATATGCCAAACATGGATGGTTATGGGCTGTCTAAAGCGTTACGAAACTTAGGTTCAACAGTTCCAATTATTGCATTAACAGCAAATGCAATGGAGGAGGAGAAGCAACGTTGCCGGGATGCAGGTATGAATGGCTGTCTATCTAAGCCAACCAAAATCACAACCTTGAAAGAAACCTTATTGAAATTCGTGGGTAATAAATAAGCTACCCGGTAAAAGCGTTAAAGAGAAAAACCCGTTTGTATCGGGTTTTTCAGCAATAACATAAAGGTGATTTATCGATTAATCGGTAGATGAGTTATCGATGCTAACAGAAGACAGGTAGTTAAGTAATGCGATATCGTTGTCGACACCGAGTTTCAACATTGCTGATTTCTTTTGGCTACTAATCGTTTTAATACTACGATTCAATTTCTTAGCTATTTCTGTGACCAAAAAGCCTTCTGCAAAGAGACGTAAAACTTCACTCTCTTTTGGCGATAAGCGCTTATCTCCATAACCACTTGCATTCACTTTCTCAAGTAGCTTACTCACACTCTCAGGGGTAAATTTTTTCCCTTTTTGTAATGCAGCTAAAGCTTTTGGTAGATCAGCAGGCGCGCCTTGTTTTAAAACAATACCTTCAATATCTAGCTCAAGGATTGCACTTAAAATCGCAGGGTTATTGTTCATGGTGAGAACAATGACAGAAAGATCAGGGTAGTGACGTTTAATATATTTGATTAACGTAATACCATCGCCGTATTTATCACCAGGCATTGATAAATCAGTGACTAAGACGTCGGCATTTAAACGCGCTAAGTTATTAATTAAAGACGTTGAATCTTCAAATTCACCAACGATATTGACCCATTCAATCTGTTCGAGTGACTTTCTGATACCGAAAAGAACAATAGGATGATCATCGGCAACAATGACATTTAGGTTATTCATATTATTGGTTACCTTTTGGCATTAGCTTTTCCACTGAAACATCCAGCTCTCTAATGCAATTACTTATTTTTAAGCTATTTCCTTCTGCTATGTAAAGTTCCAAATCTTCACAAAGCTTGTGAAGGAACCTAAAATCTAGCATAGCAAAAACTCCTTTTAAACGGTGTGCTGTGTTTTTCAATTCGGCCAAATCCTCAAGACTTTCACTAGTATACAGTTTATTAATATCTATCGGAACTGTTGTTATAAACAAATCCTTATAATCGCTATTTGATAAAATATTTTGATAAGTTTGAAGTATGCTTTCCATCGATTCATCAGTTGTTGGTGTCGTATCGTGCTGGGAAAGTGGAATTCCGACCACCGACGCCAACTCGTCATCATCGGCTTGTGCATTTTCAATAAGCAAAGATATAGCATCAATCAGCTCATCTGCAAAGTTATAGTTAACTTCTATGTGCTGTGGTGTGATTGAGTTGACACCTGACGTTGTTCCAGAAATTTTTATTATGTTTTTAAACTGATTATCATCATTATCTGTTATCAATAGATCCCAATCCGTATGCGGTGAACTTTCGTGTAAATCTAAAAAGTCTGCACCATAATTAGATAGGATATTTCTGACAATTCGTGATGTATCAATATTGTGAATTGCTAAACGAATATGAATATCTTCGAGTAATGTAGGATAGCTATCGGCAATGATTGCTGATTTTGTAGGTAAAGTTAATTGATAGTGAGAGCCTATTGCAGGGCTGCTTTTAACGGTAAAGCTGCCATTCATCTTTTTACAGATAGCCTTGCATAAATATAAGGTGATCCCTGAGCGGTTAAACCGTGATGCGTTTAATACTTGCCCTGAGAATGGATGCTGAATATTGGCTAACTCCTGGTTTGTCAGGCCCATACCGCTATCTTTAATATCAATAATGATGGTTTTTTTATCTTCCTGATAATTCAGGCTAACGGCAATTTTCCCAAATGCAGTGGTATCAACGGAATACTCTAGGATTAACTGCAATAGATGTTTTAAGTAGGTCGGCTCTAATGAAAATAGAGAATCTGGATTAATATTATTATAGAAGTAGAGCGATAACCCTTTATTTTTAAGGCGGAAAAGGTTTTGTTTTAAGAATTGAGTAAGCAGCAAACTCACCGAGATTTTTTCAGTTTGTAGTTTTCCAGAGGAAGATTCTAAGGAGTTTAATAAGTTAATATTATTAAACCAACGATTAATATGGGTCGTTTGGGCGACTATCGTATCAATAAATTCGTGCTTATCATCTTCAGAAGCTTCAATCAGCCCACCCACCGCTTTATTCAGCTCGGTTAATGAAGGTTGAACTTCATGTTGCATGTTCTCAAACACCACTTTTCTCAGTTGAATATTTTTCTTATATTCGCGATTAGCCATCTCTTGTCGGCGTTGAGTTAATGCCTCTTTATCTTTATCAATAATAATGAAGAGATAAGTATCTTCTAGCATACTGATATTGACAAGGATAACTTCATAAACGTTATTCTCAATCGAGATTTGGATCATATCATGGTTATGGGTCGCCAATTCTTTAATATGGTTGAGATCCATCGAAGGCAATAAGGCGTTTACCACATTATTACTCAGTAATTTTTTATTTGATGTAAAATCATACACTAGAATGCCATAACTAATATTATTGATAATATCGTTATTCAGTGTCTCTTGAAGCTCTAATTGGTGTTGCATGACTGAGTTCGGTGAAATGATCCGGTTACGGATAAAGACGCTTGTAAAGAAGACAAGCAATATCACGACAACCATACAAGTAAGCAGCCATATATTATAGCCAATAACACCGACAATCAGGTCTTTTAACGGTACTCGGTAATAAACTTGATAGTTGCTACCTTCAATATGCTGTGCGAAAACTAAGCTCGTTCCTCGCACCTCAACATTTGTTCCTTTAGCGGTATCATTATTACGTGGCGATAACGAGATATTATCGCCTTTCAGGTTTGTTGGGAGTATCGAGTTGATCGATATATCAAACGAAATCACGCTGGTTAATTGGCCAGGTGAATTAAACATCAGACGATAGGTATAATAATAGATATTCTCAGGTGCCAGCTTTTGTAGGTTAGAAATGATCTCTCTTCTATCTAAGAGTGTCGACTGAGTTAGCATATCTGTACGCTTTTCTTCAGCGGTCATTGTCAGATAGCTCTCTTTATAACGTAACTCGGGCTTTAATATAGAGTGCGTGGTGACCAAGATCAGCGTGTTATCAGTGCCATTGAGGTAATACATCGAGTTATATTCATTTCGCGCCCCCCAGACGATTTCCATGTAGTTAGCTAATTTTGTTGCTAATAAGTTATTTCGCTCACTATCACTCCCAAATAAAATTGCATCAATGGTTTGATTTGTACTGCCTAGCCAATAAACGTCATGACGAATTTTCGTAATACGGGCAGGAGAGGCCGGTGTCGTATTTAAGTTTGTAGTGGCTGGTTTTTCGTTAACCTGTTTATACATCAAGTTAGCTTGGTAACGATAATCCTCTATTTGGTAGGCCAATTGTTTCGCTATGGTATTCAAGGAGGCTTGGCGGCTAAGTAGCCACGAGTGATACGAATTATATAGCGACAGCGAGAGCATCACGACAAGTAGCAGAATAAAGACGTAAAATAGGCGTGAGAGTAAAATGGTTTTTATCAAAGATTGTCTGTACATATTGTGGTGAACTGTCCTGTCGGCAAAAATATATTAATTGACTAAAAATCATACGCCTATGAAAAATTGAGACACCGATTTTGCACAGATATTAGCACTTTTATTATGAAATAGAGAACAATTGAGTGAAGATTAGCCAAACAGAACGAAAAAATCAATTTTTTTACTTTCAGGGGTAGACAAGCTGCGCCGATTCCTCCATAATCGCGCCCCATGGAAGGATGGCCGAGCGGTCGAAGGCAGCGGTCTTGAAAACCGCCGATGGGAAACCATCCTAGAGTTCGAATCTCTATCCTTCCGCCAAATTCGCCGGCTTAGCTCAGTTGGTAGAGCAACTGACTTGTAATCAGTAGGTCACCAGTTCGACTCCGGTAGCCGGCACCAAATAAGAACCCGTTATCTCTCAACCAGATAGCGGGTTTTTTCTTTTTATTTGTGTGCATAATTACAAGGCTCTTAATAGCGGTTGTGCCATATTTGTGTCATCGTGTGACATTAGCTCGTCTATCTTCATTGCATGTTCAGTTAGATGATTCGGCGCTAAATGAGCATACCTTCTCACTGCTGGCGTTAATGTTCCATCCGCTCTATTTTTCGCCTCCTTATGCACAAACACATACCTATGATGGTTCCCAATCTAACTGCGAAGAACCTTGCACGCAGTATCGTTTAACGCGACGCCAATGGCTTTAGCAAATTAACAATGCCACTTCACATACCAATCTTACCCCTTCGGAAGATTGATATCTTATTTCCTCTTCTTACACACTTTCAGTGTTATTGTGCATGCTGTCATTCAAAGCTTTAATACAGTTTGCTCTAGCAAATGGCCAAGGTGGCTTTTTCTTTTTTGGGTCTTTGCGAGACCCGCTTATCCGTCCAGTATTAATCCATTTTTTAGTGTGGAGTACTCACGTATTCAGAAAAAGTTATTGTACTTGAACACACTAATAAAGAACTGAACAACAAAGTTGAATGCATGTCAAATCTGTTCAAAGAAGGCATGACACCAACACAATTCTGTAAAATGCTTAATGGCGTAAATACTCAACAGGTCCAAATGTGGCTAGCAGAACGCAGCTGGTTATATCACGAGACCAAATCAGAGTGAAATTAATCCTCACGATCATGAGCCATTCATCAAATATCAGCCTGTATCATTGAAGAAAGGTGCTAAACGTCTTTATGAGCTTTATCTTGCAGGTGAGTTACCAATGAAAAAGAATTGGAATGGATTAGTTATTCACGATAAAGAATACAAAGCCGTAGCCTAACCACACATAGCCCAAGGATGGGCTTGCAATCCAGATCACATATTACGCCTCTTAACTGAGGTCTTTTGCTTTGTTTTGTTCTTTACGTTAGTTACCATGGCTTAAAACAAGTAGGGGGTAACGTGAATAAAATCTTATTAAGCAGTTTTTTTGTATTGGGTTCATTGCTATCAGTTCCTGCAAATGCAACTGTACTAGCACCTGAAGGTAGAGGTGTTGGTGGCGTTTATGAAATGGAAGAAATGAAAAAGCTGATATGTGACGATCAGAATGATAAACAAAAATGTGAAAGGTTTGTATACATAGCAATGACAGGGGCATATACCTATGGAAAAGTAGCTGCGTCATGCGAAAAATGGATGAGAAATGGAGGTATCCCTAATGGGTTTGAAAGTCGCTGTGAGCATGTGAGTAAATTAGATGATTATTTTGATAAAGATCTGGAGTAACTCCACTAAGAATAAATAACGATTTGCTCCCCATTGCACTATATAACATATAGGCTATGGGGAAAGGCTCCTCTAAGTTGATGTGGGGATAGGAATGAAGCACATCTTATTAGGTTTGACAGTATCTAGATTATTGAATGGCTGCGTCACTGTGCCATATTCAACCGGGCAAACCGCAATAAATGGCTTTATCGAACGTTTTAATGGCTCGTTCCATCGTGAATTTTTAAATGCGTATTTATTTGAATCATTGAGTCAAGTTAGAGAATTAGCGTGGTATTAGCAGCAAGATTATAACCAAAACCGAACGCACGAAAGTTTAAATCACCTCCCTCCGGAGGCCTATCGTAAACAGTTAGAAAACTTTAATTTAGTGTGTCTCAATTAATGTGGCGTGGACATACCCGCACAAGAAAATGCAAAAGTTACCAATAGTACAATGTTAAATTTAGGGTTTGTTATACACGCATCTGAAATTCTTGGCTTTAGTGAGATAGTAAAGAAAATTACAATACCAAATTGGCAGCCACAAAATGGCGTTTTGGTGAAAAGAAAAAAACTCTCTCCACATAGAAACAGCCTTTGCGATTGTAATAATGGATATAAAATATAAACACTGTCATGGTAAAATCAAATGAACCCACTTCGGTGGGTTTTTTATTGCCTTAAGTGAGGCGTTGCCCTAATATTCATTGAACTTAAGCTAAACTTATTGAGGCAATGGAATGAAAAAATTACTAGCGTGTTTTTTGAGCATATCGATTTTAAGCTCTACGGGATGTTTAACAAAAAACTTTTGGGAAGATAACCCAACAGTCGAAACCAAATCACAAAATGTTGTTAAGTTAACAGATAAAATAATTGCCAGTTTTGAATATAAAAATATTAAAATTGAAAGTAAAACAACAAAAAACGATATAAATGATATCAAATTTCCGGATTCTGGATTCGGTTTTATAGGAGAAAAGTACGCCTATTTATTAACCAGTGGCTCTTCTGAATTAATGGAGTTAAATGAATTAGTGAAAATAATCCCATTAACTGCATTTGATAATCCCAAGGGAATAATTCGAATTAAAATACTTCCCAATAGCAACAGTCAATCACCGATCGAATTTATGCAGAATTACTTTGTATACACAGATCCCAAATTTCAATTTACTGACGCACAAATAAAGGCCTTAGAGCAGGCAGGCTTTAAGAATAGGACACAAGGAAATGATAAATCATCTTGGGTAAGAACTGTGCCAATTAAAGGGTATATTATTGATAGGAATGATATAAGCTTACCAGTAACTTCCAATGCAAAACTAAATGAATTATATACTGTTGAACTGTATGCTTCCGAAGAACAGAAATCATTTAATGCAGGTAATTTGATTGCAAAGATAATAGCTACACCATTTACCGTTGTAGCAGATGTGGTCATCACACCTCCTCTTGCTATTTTTGTTTTGATTGCATTTAGTAAGTAATTTTCTGAATAGCAAGTGAATTGGTAGCTCAAGCACTAGTGAATAACCTGCTCCGGCAGGTTTTTTGTACCTAATTGTTTGCTTTGTTTTACGCTGCTTTCGGTATAACATCAATTAAATTAATAAAAAACTGAGTGTGAGGATGGGATGATGAAAAAGTCAATAATTGCAATTGTTTTATCTTGTATTGGTTTTAGCGTTTATGCAGGAACATCTTATACAAAGGAGGAATTAAATAAACTTGTAGATTCAGGCAATCCGCCAAAAGAAAAATATGAGCAAATACTTGGAACTGACACTATGCCATTTTCGCCATGCAAATCAGATGTCAATAAGATGTATAATCAATTAATTGGTGAATATCCCGTTAAAGTAATTCAGAATAGCCCAGACTCATATGTGGTAAAAATGTGGGCAAATGATGGATTTGTGGTAGCTAAATGTGCCAATGGTCAAAAAATAGTTTCAGGGGCAGAGTACGAATAATGGAAAAATATTCGTGGCAGCTGCTCTGATTGCATTATTGGTAGGCTGCGGCAGAAAACCAGATGCTCCGTTCGGCTTGAAATGAAGAGTAGATAGCGTGAGTTTTGTTAAAGATGGTGACTGTGAGAAAAAAGCTGGAATGACAACTCTTGGTAATGGAAAGCTATTTAATGATCTGTCCTATTACAGCACATTAAGATTTGATAAAAATGGATTGTTTGAGGTGTAGTCGATATTTGTTGGCGACTAAGGCTCTATAAATAAATTTGTGTATTTAAATAATGAAAAAAATATTCTCTTTGATTGTTATGCTATGCGCTCTTTTCTGTATCACCAGTGTCAGTATGGCTGGTGAAAATGAAACAGCGGAAAAAAAGACAAAAATTGACGTGCTCCCGCAACCATACTCAACAAGTGATTTATATGGCTATTGGTTTGATACAAATAATACACCCGAAGTAAGAATTCTTAAACTGATGATCCTAGCTCCGAATGGTGTTGCGAGAGATGCATTGCTGATTGAACTAGGTGATAATGTAGAAGAAATAAAACAAGAATCTTTGTGGAAATTTGACCCGAATTCTAGCGTGTTAACGCAAAAAGTGACCAAAATGACTTATACAATCAATGGAAAAATAGAACCAATAGATTTTGGTGAGGTCGAGCCTGTAAAAGTATCTGTGACAATTAAAAAAAGAGGTGATGATATTTTTATGAATACTGTTTCTGATGATGGCACTGTAGAAACTTACCAAAAAATAACAAAAGAAATGAAAGATAAAATTCATCAGAAAGCGAAAGAAAATGCTAGAAAATAAATTACACATCAATACCTAGCTGAATATTCACCATTTTCCTCGAGATTATCTGGTGTGTGTAATTGACAACGTTATTCATGACCATTGTCTTTTGGTGGCATATCCTCTTGGTCGTTGATGGACTTATTATGGTGTAATCAGATTTTTGCAATATGATAAGTTTAAATTAATGTTCTGATAATCTGATTTGGCTGTGTAAAAACGAAGATCAGACAAATATCATCATGCCTGCTATTTAGTAAAGTAAGTCCTCATGCACCAAGGTGATGACTCACAATCACCAGCATTGATATATATTATGAGATCATAAAACGAGGCGATGTAAAAGGATAACGCTGGTGCGATAATAATTAAATAAATCATCCCTACTTTTGTTAATTGCTTCCTTTGTGTCGAAAAAATACCAACAAAAGCAATTAAAGATAATAAAGCTTGAAGAAATCTTGAAGTCGCAAAGAGATAAAGCATTGTATCTATTCGATATATGCCATGAGCTGTTGGGTATTTTTCAAAAATAAATTGAATAGATGCAGTTCCAACATACCAAATTATAATGAATAAAAGATGAATTGAATATTCACCTTGAACAAGCTTTTTTAATGAACCCATAAAATTTTCTTTTACCATCAAACCTTAAGTTAAATTAAAACATATAGGGGGGTAAATGTCACTAAAGACTCATTAGCTGGGTAATAAAAGCCCAACAAGACACCATCAAAGCAATGCAAAGCCTATTTATAGACTCAAGCATAAAGATTTCAATGGGGTTAAACTATTTTTGTTCCCCTTTTAAATTGAGGGCACTGTATAAATTTGAGAATTTAGAGCCTATATAATCTTTATAGAAATAACATAGTCAAATAGGTGATACTCTATTCCTAGGGCATTGCCAGATTAATGCCGGCAGACAGTATTAAATTATAGCCTGTCATTGAAACAGGCTTTTAGTACTTTCTTCATATATCTGATAATTAATAATGTCAGGTAGGGCGACCATACACCAATTTATCATCGCGATTATTAAACAGATAATTTGAACACTTAACAACAGGATAACAACGACATGCCAAATCGTCACTTTGCTTTTTAACATGTGAAAAACGCCCGTTATAATGGCGATAGAATACGATGTTTTAAATATGAATAGAAAAAAGATAAGAAAAAGCTGTGTTTTGATTGGAATAGCATCACTACTTTTCATTAGTAAAAATACGGCGGAGCTGCATAGCTCTAAAAATAGCCAAAAACCCCAAACTGTAACAGCGAGAGAGTACTTCCCTGTAACAACCCTTTTTAATACGCTCATTGATACTTCCTTTTAAGTAAACCCCCCTAGTAGCTTATTAGTTACCATATCTAATAGGCGGATGAAATATTATTTGGTTTTTGTCCAATCTCTTACATAGGTTTTATTGAGTAAGCCAGTTAAAAGTGAAGAGGGTTGATGTTGCCGCCTACCTTTTCTTACACGATGAGTGTATATGAGCGAATTTTTAGCGTCATTGTTAGGCTTTAATAAAAGATCAAAAGCATCATCGATAGTAATACCTTTATTTTGGGCTAGGTATTTTGCTTGTAATCTTAATAGATTTTTTCTTGTCTTTACTACTATCGGGTTCATATGATCACTCCATTTTATATCTATATAATTTACCCGATATTTTTTGCGAAGGAAATATATTCTACTTAAGGATAAGTAGGTTTATTGAAAAAGTCATGATAATAGGCTGTGAAAAGTATAAAAACATATAACAACAGAGATAATCCCCTGTATTATTGTAAAGATAAAAACATTATTTCACAGCTGGCATAAAAAGCTAACAATATTAACCCGCTATTAAAAATAGCGAGTTGTTTAAACGATTTTTATATGAAAGATACTGTTGATATGTGTCATATCAGAGAATTTTCTGTAGACTCATCGTCAGCCATGAGTTTATATTTTTCTCTTTGAATTTGCATATAACAAAAATCAGCACGGCGCTCACACCATATTTGGTTACGATAAACACGCGATAATCGATTAGCTTGTGACCATGCTTTGGACGCTTCAAAGTATTTACCTGATCTTTCGAGACGTATCGCGTCACGAGCGACTTTAAGGTAGAGCGGACTATCATTATTTTGATTCACCATAAAAACTCCTAAATATTAAAATAAATCTTTGCGACGAGATAAAATGCAGAGGGTTAATTTTTTAATATACCTTTTGCTATTTTGATGACCTCAGGTAAATGTTCTATGGCGACTTGATTTAGTTTTTTTGCTTTAAATTGATTAAGAATTTCCACTGCTTCATTTCTATATCCATTTTTAGCTAATTGCAGTATAAGGCTCTCTGCTTGTGAAAATAGAATATTAGGGTCAACATGAATTGTTTTATCTTCAATTACGTGTTTAGAACTGATAAGGGATAGGACAAATTCACAACGTTCAGCAATGCCATGTAAGTTACCCCAATTTGCTAAAATTTCTATACATAAATTATGAATAGCAATATTCGGCAATTTTGTAACTTGTTCTAAATTTACCAGTGTCATATGTAAAGCTTCGATTTGCCTATGCTGCTCTGTAGTATTTAAATCTAATATTTGATTGATTTTCTTAATATGTGATCCTGTGAGTTGCTCAAAATTGCCTTTATATATTACACATAATGCAATAATTTGTTTTAATGTAAGGCTATTAATATCAATATCTTTTTCTATAGGTGAGTCTGTTGCACCTGTGTGAGAGTAAACAAAAGATTGATGTGCATTATTTTCAATATCATCGTTGTTAAAACAGCCTCCCTTAGACTGTAAAATGGCAATTAATTGGCGCATTAACTGTGTGTTTTCTTTAATAATATGTTCTAAATCCATCATAAAACCTCAAATGATTAAGTGAACAAGATGTTTTCACTGAACTTTGATTTTGTCGGTATTACAAGACTAAACACTGGTATTACCGACCCAATACAGTTCACCTGCAAATTCATGTTAGTCGTCTATCCCTTTATTGATGCATCGTTCAATTTTTGTTCTCCTAGGTTGAAGAAGGCTGACTTTATTACAGTATAATTAGTATTACGATGGTTATATTACTATATAAATGGTAAATGTAAACTATGAATGTAGTAATTTATCGGTTGAGTAACCTATTTGCTTGTTTTTAATAGAAAGAAAATTACTGTGTTTGATAACGCGTTTTCTTGTTTGCAGAGAAAACGCGTTAAGAGAGGGGTCTAGAGAATTATCTTTTGCGGCGGTAAATGCGGTGCTCAACCATGACACCAATGAGTGAAATTTGATAATCGTGACTGTTCAACGTTGGGTAATCAGGGTTAAGAGGCACTAATTCAAACTCACCAGTACCAATACCTGTAGGCCGATATTTTTTGAATGTTCCTTGGTTCCCGCCATTTTTCGCAAACACAAATTCACCTGGGTTAGGCCAGATCTCGGTATCAATCACTACGATGTCACCTTCTTTAAACTCAGGTGTCATGCTGTCGCCTTCAACCCGTAATGCAAATGCATTCGCGCTGATATCGTCATCAACTAAGATGTATTCGAAATTCCCTTCATAGTCAGTGATCGGGTTGGCATCCTTAAATAACCCAGCTTGGACATAACTTAATAGTGGAATTCGTCGGCTATTGACCTCGGATATTGGCATAATGCTTTTGCCGTTGAGTAGCCATTCAGGATGAGATTGAAGAGCTTTTGCTATCTCTATAATATTTCTTGGTTTTTTGGTTCTACCATTTTCAATGGATTCGATTGATTGCTGACTGATCCCCGCTTTTTCTGCTAACTCAGTCTGGGTTAAGTTTAGTTCTTGCCGACGTTGCCGGATCCTGCTTGCTAGTGACATGAGGTTAACCTCTTATAAAGAATAAAAATTATTGTTATTAGATATAATACAATTTTTATTGTAATTGACAAACAAAAATATTAGTAGTCTAATACTACTTATATTGTTATTGGTGAGTTGAATATAAAAGCGTCTAAAGCTGAGCTTAAGGTGCAGTATGAGTTGGGTTATTAGTTAAAAACAGTGTAGGAAAGGTAGGTTGCAAATGATGAATAGAAACATACAACAAATTCTTACATATTGGGGTGGTTGGTCATATGGCGATCATTGTGGTGCGATAGGTTGGTCATCTGTCTCCGCTGGTTTTCGTGATTTGGTAACATCAACAAGCAAGAGTAGGCCAATGTGTAGTGATGAAGATGGTTTGGTTATCGATTTATGTGTTGCCAAACTTGGGGTTGTTGGTATGGAGCGTGAACGTAGTTATATTGAGGACTATTATGTTAAAGGTTATTCAAAGCGGGCTATTGGTCGGAAATATAAAGTACGGGAAGGGGAAATACGTGAGAGAATACAAGTTGCCGAAAGTTTTATTTTAGGCTGTTTAGAAACATTAAATATTCAGTTAGATATTGATATTTTATGCGCTCAGCCAGTAATAAAATCAGAACGACGAGTGCGCGCGCAAAACATATATTAACATATTATAATTGAACGTTTTTGACAAATGATAGGCCTCTCTTTAGAGGCTTTTTTTTATTTTAAATAAGCTATTCATCAACGTAAAAGGTTAGAGAATAGGACAGCTAGAAGGTCTTAATGATAAAATTTGTGCGCGCGCAAAAAAGGAGTTAATCTGCTAATACTGAAAATTTCCAATAACAAACAGCCTCTCTTTAGAGGCTTTTTTTTATTTTAAATAAGCTATTCATCAACGTAAAAGGTTATAAAATAGGGTAACTAGAAAGCCTTAGTAATAAAATTTGTGCGCGCGCAAAAAAGGAGTTAATCTGCTAATACTAAAAATTTCTAATAACAAACAGTCTCGCTTTAGAGGCTTTTTTTATTTCACATAAGCTGTTCATCAACGTAAAAGGTTAGAAAATAGAATAGCTAGAAAGCCTTAGTAATAAAA